>JAAFHL010000051.1:14390-16516 GCA_013298365.1 Bacteroidota bacterium
CATTATTTTTCAACAAGAACGTGAAGCAGGAAATCATATTTTGACAGTTGAAAATTTAAGCAAAACTGCCGAAGATGGACGTGTTTTGTTCAAAAATGTGAACTTTGAAATAGAAAAAGGAGACAGAGTTGCCCTTTTATCGAGAGATAGTTTAGCGATTTCTGCATTGTTAGATATATTAAACAACGAACAAACTGCCGATACGGGTAGCTTCCGTTGGGGAACTACGATTACAACCGCTTATTTGCCCAATGAAAACACCAAGTTTTTTGAGGGAATGGACATAACACTTCCTGATTGGCTGCGTCAGTTTTCGCCTAATTCCAATATGGACGAAACGGAATTGCGAGGTTTCTTAGGAAAAATGTTGTTTTCGGGCGAAGAAATTTTCAAAAAAGCGAAAGTGCTATCTGGTGGCGAAAAAGTACGTTGTATGATTTCCCGTTGTATGTTGCAGCGTCCGAATTTACTGATGCTTGATGAGCCTACGAATCACCTTGATTTGGAGTCTATTACGGCTTTCAACAATGGCTTAAAAGATTACAAAGGTACACTTATTTTTACCACACATGACCACGAGTTTGTTCAATCTATTGCTACTCGTGTAATCGAACTCACGCCTAAAGGCATGATAGACCGCATGACTTCTTATGACGATTATATCGAAGATGAGAAATTGAAAGAAATGCGTAATAAATTGTATATGAGTAAATAATAGCATATTTTAAATTTAGTTTCGCCTTTTTTGTAACATACGCTTTAGCTTGTGTTTCTTGTTTTGACACAAGCTAAAGCATATGCCACAATTACCGAAAATTAAAATCAGTGATATTTTATTAATTAACGCAGCTTCTTACTCATTTCTCACTTTTACAAGATAAATATCGGGTTCATCTTTATGCGTTACATAATTACTGTACCCCGTTATAATAAGCTGATTATCAGGAGAAAGCACTATTCCTCCTAAATAATGACTATTTGCCCCCCCTATTGATTTTTCCCATAACTTTTTGCCCCTTACGTCAAATTTTGCCGCATAAATTTCTTGGTCGCCTTTGTAGTTACTATGTTCCTGTGTAGCCGCAAACAAGATATTACCCGCATTATCCGTTGTTACTGCCGCCGCCGCTACATCATTATCGCTTTTCACCAAAGTGATTGTATGGTTTAAAGTACCGTTTTCATGTGTTATCAACAAAAAAGCCTTGTGTTTTTCTGTTTCACTATAACTAATACCTGCGATGGCATACCCCCCATTTTTGAGGCTTGCAACAGATTTTGCATTTGCCTTTTTTCCTAATGGGAAATTTTTCTCCCATAACATTTTACCATTATTATCTATTTTGATTAAAGCCACTTGCGTTTCGCCAATTAGCCCCGACTCACCTGTAATAACAAAACCGCCATCTTGTGTTTTTGCAATGCCCCAAACCTCAATCGGTAAAGCCAAATCATATTCCTTTTCCCAAATCATTTTCCCTTTTGCATTAATCTTGCCAAGCCAAAGGGCTTTATCGGGATATGTTTTCCATGTAGAACCCGCCAGATAATAATTTCCTTTTTCTGCGGCTATCATTCCTGCGACATTTTTGTCCCCATAATCTCTTGATTGCCATTGTTCTATGCCATTTTGAGAAATATAAAATAACTTTCCTGCATTATTCATCGCTAAACAGCCACCATCTTCCGTTGCTACGAGACAAACAGGCACTTCCATTGAAGCACTCCAATCGCCTAATTCTGCTCGCCAAAGTATTTCGCCATCATCATCTACTTTTAGCAGAAAAATATCATTTCCCCTGAAATCAATCCCTGCAATAAAATAGCCCACATCTTTGGCTTTTTCGATAACATAAGCTTGTTCTTTTCCTGGAATAAAGAGATTTTTTTCCCAAATACAGGGATTTTCAGACAAAGTAAGCCTGCTTGCATCATATTTTGTGAGGATTTTTGAGCTTTCGCTTCCCTCTTTTTGCGGCTTAAATTTTTCTGCATAAAGCCCTACAAACTGATAAACGCCATTTTTTTGTTTAAAACCATCTGCTACAAAATTGCCATCTTTTAATACTTTTGTCCAAATCGTTTTGCCTTCATTGTCTATTTCCGCTAATGCGGTATGTTGTATG
>JAAFHL010000512.1 GCA_013298365.1 Bacteroidota bacterium
GGTTGTGATTGCATTTCTCACATCAGCAATCACAACCTCAAAAGGCACAGGTAATTTTTGTTCTTTCAAAAACAAATCCAATTCATACAACGGCGTTTCTGCTTGGTCCAAAAGAATGAGTTTTTGCAGGGGAAAATGTGAAAGTTGCCGAGAAATTTCTCTGCCAATCGAACCTGCTGCACCTGTTACCAAAACTACTTTGTTGGTAAGGTGATTACGAATAGCTTCAGAATCTAAGTTAATAGGCTCTCTATCAAGCAAATAGGCTATTTCTTTTTCCGATAAAAGCAAGGCATTTTCTCTTATGTCATTATTTTTGGAGAGATTGGGAAAAAACCTTTCTACACTTTCTTTTGCCAACAAACGAAAACTAAGCATCAAAAAAAGCATACAAAAATGACCAATTACCAAAATGGAAATGGGAATGATGCGCAAGCCCGTAGCCAGTTGATGCACGACATTGATGCCCATGCCCAAACAAGCACTTGTAAAAACGGCATACAGAAGTTGCTGTATTTCAGTGATTTCTATTTGAAAGAAAGTGTTTTTTTTATGAATTTTCCATACAAAAAAGGCAATAAGCTGACACGCACTTATCCAAAGGATAATTGGCTGTATATGCGGCACTTCTTTTTCGGGAACCAAGAAGTTGAATCGTAATTGAAAAGCAATCCAACCTGAAAGAAGGCTTATCAGTAAGTCCGCAGAAAGGAGGAATATGCGAAGGCGTTTGCGATTCATGTAGGAATGTTGCGAATATTATCTACTAAACGCTGCAAAACTACAAAAAAATAGTAGCATACATAGCGATAATCGCTTATATTTGTACTTTATTCAAAAATATGGGACTTCCAGCAACAAAAATAAAGTATTCGCTTGATGAATACTTCAAACTTACGGAAAAAGAAAGTGATGTTCGTTATGAGTATCATTTTGGGGAAATTGTGGCAATGGCAGGGGCGTTGCTACGACATAATTATCTTACAGGTAATTTTTATGCTACATTTCATGCCAAATTACGGGGGCGCAGATGTGTTCCTTTCAATTCTGATACACGCCTGCGGGTAGAAGATGGCTTGTGGGTCTATCCCGATGTGATGATTTCTTGCCATGAGGCAGATATAAAAGCACGTTTATATGTTGAGCATCCGTCTCTGATTGTAGAGGTGTTGTCGGGGAGTACCCGCAAAACGGATTATAGTGTAAAGAAGGCTAATTATTTCAAAATAGCTGGTTTGCAATATGTTATTTTAGTAGATACAGAAAGAATTTTTATAGATGTATATGAAAAGCAGGGCGATTTTTGGGTAAATAAAATCTATACAGCAGTGGATACCCACGTTCCTTTGCCGCTTTTGGATTTGGAACTTCTTATTGCGGATTTGTATGAATGGGTAACTTTTGAAGATGACGAAGTGAATGAGGACTAATTTTTATCAAAACATGGCACAAATCAATATTGAACCTATCAAACAATCTTTGCTTTTTGCGCAATATGTACAGGCTTTGCAAACGGCTTGGCAGGAGGAACAAGCCAAAAGACATGCTTTTTGGAAAGACATAGACGAAAATCAAAAAGCGGAATTTATCAATGGCGAGGGGCTGTATGACTCGCCTATATATGGGCGACATTGGTTCGCAAGTACGGCGATGCTTACCGAATTACTGCCGTATGTCAAAAAACATAAACTTGGCAGAGTTGCGGTAGAGAAGGTCATGATTCGTTGTACGAGAAACGATTATGAGCCAGATATTTGCTTTTGGAAAAAGGAAATTGCCCAACATTTTACGGCAAAACAGAGTGCTTTTCCACCGCCAAATTTTGTGGTAGAAATTCTTTCACAAAGTACAGAAGATAGAGATAGAGGCATAAAATTTCAGGATTATGCTTTGCATGGCGTAGCAGAATATTGGATTGTAGATACAGAAGCGCAAACCGTAGAGCAGTATTTGTTAGCAGAAGAAGCCTATATTTTACACCTTAAATTGAATAAAGGGATTTTGCAATCGCCTGTTATTGAGGGTTTTGAAATAGAAGTCTCTACTATTTTTGGCGAAGAATAAAAAAAATCACTGTTGCTGCCCTTGAAAAAACAACTTCAAATGTGCCGAATTTTCTTCCAATAATTCATGGGTAACATCTTGATGGGGAATAATTTTATATTTTTCCGCAAAACTTAGGGTTAGATTAAATAAGTCTGCCTTGTATTCGGGTGTTACATTTCCATCAACCACAAAGGCAATATAAACCGTGTGCAAGCTATTTACCAAGAGCTTATATTTGTCATATTCAAGCGATTGCAACTCTTGTGGTCCCTGCATAAAAGCATGTTCCACAAAAGATTTGATGCCCGTAAGCATACCTGCAATAATGTCGGGGTCAATCAAATTGTTATATGAATAATGTCCTAAGAGCAAACCCGAATTAAGGTCTATCAAAAATATTTCTTCTAATTTGGGGCGAGAAATATGTTTCATTACCTCTACCTCTGTTTTTTTGCCATTGAAAAAGTCCAAAAAACGCTGCCACCACGCATCAGGAGAAAGCACTTCATTTAAGCGTTTGTCTATACTTTCGGCGATTGCTTGCAATTCAGAAGCGATGAATTTGCGCACAAGCCGCCCCATAATGGGATACAAAGCCTCTACGACCTCATCTTGCGACTCTCTTAATTGTACTTTGACGGCTGTGGAAACAAAAGAGCCGAAAAGTTCGGGGAAATTTTGTTGAAGATAATTTATTTTTTGCTCAAAATAAGGATTTAGCCGATTCTCTTCAAAATGTTCCATTTGAAGCTCGCTTTTGAGCGACTCCACTTCTTTTTTCACTGCTTGCTGTTCTTCTATTTCCTCTTCAAGCAGAATTTTCTTTATTTCGGCTAATAATTTATCTTCTTGTAACATGTTTTGTGAAATTTGACCTTTTTCTACAATGCTAACAACATGGTTCTATGCGTCCCAATACCTGCAATGTCAAACTCGGCTGACATAAAGCTAAACCCCAATTTTGCATAAAAATCGTAGGCTACTTCTCGGGCATGACACCACACATAAACGGCTTGATAATCCGACTTCAATATTGCCAAGGAATATTCTACGATGGCTCGCCCTACATTTTGCCCTCTATATTCAGGTAAAACGCCCATCATGCGGAGTTGAAAGCCATTTGCCCCATATTCTGCAAAGTTTTTGGCAAAAAAAGAAGCTGTACCTATCACATTTTCCCCTACAACGCCCCCAATATGAAATACATCTTCGTTGCTATCTTCTGGCACAAGACATTTGTCATAGCTCTGCCCTTTTCGCAAGGCAATAGAACGAACAGGCAAAGTTTCTGTAAGAGATATGCGGCGTATTGCTATCATAACCAAGGAATTAACGAATTTATTTGGTATCAATACAACGCAAAGTTACGTTTTTGCCGCCTACTTGTTCCGCTAATTGTATAGCTTTGTAATTTTCGTCTCTTTTATATTT
>JAAFHL010000510.1 GCA_013298365.1 Bacteroidota bacterium
TCTGCTGAATTTCGGCATCAGAAGTAGCCATCATAAAATGGTAAACATTTTCAGGGAAGGGATTTTGAGCTTGAAGGGTGCAAAAAATACCTAAAACTAGCAATAGGACAATATTAAATTTTTTCATATAAAACATTATGCGATAATTGATGATAAAAACACAACAAAGTTAAATAAAAAAATCATGCAAATTTTGTTGTATGATTTTTTTATTTTTGTGAAAATTAAAATATATGATGTCTTTCAAATTTACAAATCACATTATCTTCATCCACACCATCAACAACTCAGCTAGCTTCTCGAAAAACACACTATCAAGCCCTCGGAATCGCAATAAGGGTCTATTGTGGCAGAAATCGTTTTCTCAAAATACGTAAAAAAACGACTACTATAATCTAATTGTGCTAAGAATAAAATATAACAAATACCTTTCACTTTTAAATCTTTCTCACTTCACCCTATATGTTTTTTGAAAAAAAGTGTGGCATATTTTATGAAAAACCATAGCGCAAAAAGGAAAATTTTGGTTAATTTCAAAAAACTTAGTACTTTTGTTGTCTCACATACATCATTTTAGCAACAAATACAACATGGCGCAAATACGTTTTTTTGCAACAGGCGGCACTTTTGACAAAGAATATGACCTGATTACAGGGCAACTTTTTTTTAAAGATACGCATCTTCCCGAAATGTTTTCGCAAGGCAGATGCAAGCTCAATATAGAAATGCGCACTTTGATGATGATTGACAGCCTCAATATGACTGATGCCGACCGCTCTATCATTGCCCATAATTGCCATAATTGCCCCGAAGACAAAATTGTGATAACACATGGCACTGATACGATGGTCAAAACGGCAGAAAATTTGGCGCAATACAATTTCTCTAAAACGATTGTGCTTACAGGTGCGATGATTCCTTATAAGTTTGGTAGCTCTGATGGCTTTTTTAATATTGGAAGTGCCTTAGCATTTGTACAAGTTTTGCCGCATGGTGTTTATGTTGTGATGAATGGCAAATTTTTTACTTGGAATAATGTGAAAAAGAACCTAAAAACGGGCATTTTTGAAGAGTTGCATTAAAGCGGTAGGTTTTCGCAGATAAACGCCCTAATTTGTGTAAATCTGCGGTTCAATCTGCGTTCATCTGCGAGAAACTAAATAATTAATCTAACAATAACAATATGAATTTAAAATCATTAATAGGCACATTGGTTTCGTTTGCCATTTTATTTTTTCTTTACAAAGCCTTTATCGCATCAAGTGGCGAGGAGGT
This sequence comes from Bacteroidota bacterium, assembly GCA_013298365.1. Lineage (GTDB taxonomy): Bacteria > Bacteroidota > Bacteroidia > J057 > J057 > JAAFHL01. Next base: position 1,276 of record JAAFHL010000510.1, read on the forward strand.
ACGCCCAGGACATATTTTTACCATTGAAGAACTCAAAAAAGATGTTCGAGAATTTGATGGAAAAGTGATTAGCGTTCAAGGAGAAGTGATTCATTCGGGCAGTTTAGGGGTTTCGGGCTATACAATAGACGACGGCACAGGCAAAATCACGATTCTTAGCACAAAAGCTGCTCCAAATAAAGGGGATATTTACAAAGTAAAAGGCAAATTGAATGAAGCCTTAAAAGTTGGTTCTGAATCAAAATTGACAATTACGGAAAAAGAAGCGGAAAGAGTCAATCGTTAATATTACCCTGCTTTTCCAAACAAAAAAAGAACACAGCGTTGAAACTGTGTTCTTTTTTTGTTTAATTCAAAGCCCAAAAGAAAAATTATCGTACAATTTGTATTTTCTTAGTATTCAATTCATTACCATTTTTTACCGTAAGAATATACATACCCACAGGCAGTTGAGCAACATTCAATTCAAAGTCAGTTGTTTCTACTGTTTCTTGCATAATGCTTCTGCCACTAAGGTCTAACACATTCACATACAGTGTGTTATCATTCATATTTGCAACACTCACATTCAAAATTTCGTTAGCAGGATTTGGAAACACATGCCAAGTATCATTGCTGTTTACACTCATGGTTTCGATGTCGTCATTGTCAGGTGTGCCGTCAGTTAAAGCTACATTTTCCACTTCTTCCGCCATTTTGCTATTAGCCGCAGGCATGGTTTGTGCAGATACCGTTACCGAAGTTGCGCTTGTTGTGTTGTTGCTACATGCTGCTTCAACTCTGAAATTATACAAAGTATTTGCGGCAAGTCCTACTACATTTACAGGGCAAGTTGCATAGCTTCCGTACCAAATCCATGTTGCAGAAGTTGATTTTTTATAGTAAATTCTATAAAAAGTAGGGCTTCCTGTTGCGGTGCAATTTACTGTGGCAGAAGTAGTTGAGTTACTCAATGCAGATGCTCCTGTAATCGTAGCGCAAGTACTTGTAAGATATGATTGTATAACATTGATGGTTTGTGTATATCCACAAGCACCTGTCAAAGTAATAATACCTGTACGTGTTGCGCCTGTTGTATTTATGGCAGTTGTGAAGCTCAAAGTTGTAGTAGCAGATGTTCCAGAAGTTGTTATAGGCGTAATCCAAGTTGCGTTATCACTTACAGTAAAGTTGCCAGAAGATGCTACACTGATGTTATATTGTGCGCCCATTGTGCCAGGATAGAAGTTTGTAGTAGCTGTGATAGAAGGTGTACCTGATTGAGAAACGGTAATTGTTCTGATAACGCCGCCGCCTTTTACGGTTACTGTACCTGTACGTGTCGTACTACCTGTGTTTGCGCTTACATTGATGGTTACTGCTCCGTTGTTTGCGCCACTTGCTGCACTTAGTGTTATCCAAGACATATTGTCGGTTACTGCCCAGGTTGTTGCATTAGATGTGATGTTGAAAGAGGCAGAACTTGCGCCGTAGCAGAAAGATTGTGCGGTTTTAGAAAGGGTCAAATATCTTGGTGTATTGATAATTGCGCCTTGTGTGTCATTGTAATAGCCGCTTCCAGGTGTCAAATCATCTACGGAAAAATAGCCATTTGAGCTGCCATTCCAACCCCAATTCATATGAAAAAAGTCGCTTGCATCATATCCATCACACACCCAAGCATGTCCTGTATTATCTACATTATCTCTACCACGATACAGTACAGGTTTTGAAGCATCTAAGGCGTTCTTCAACAAGGTTTTCCAGTTTGTGGTTGTATAAGCACTTCTATCCAAAAAGCCACCATTTGTGTAGAAAAAGTTATTGGCAAAAGAAGTAGCAGCATCAGGCGTATTTGCGCCCGAAGACCAAGGGGCATAGTTCATGCTTACGCTTATTCCTGCATGAGACATCAAACGGCCTATTGCCTGTCTTTGTGCCAAAGCACTTGCACTTGTGATAGTAGCAGGCATATTTGCCCAATCGTAGGTAGTGAGTCCAAAGTTTGCAGATAAAGTGCCATAGCTTGCCTGTGTCAAATTGCCATTAGTATCATAATTTGCAGCTTCTGTATATGATTTACTGCCATTCCCATACGCAGGGTGATTATGGTAACGCATTACTTGTGCCATTGCAGTAGCTACACAACCCGTAATTGCCGTAGAACCGCCACTTGTAGGACAATAGTAATTGTAGCTTGGGCTTGAACTGCTACCTTGTCCCCAGTTTGTGGTAAGC
>JAAFHL010000511.1 GCA_013298365.1 Bacteroidota bacterium
GCTTCCGTTTTATCCGATATTCTTTCCGTTTTATCCGCTAACCCGTCCTACTTTGAAGCATTTGCAAAAGTATTCATTTTCTACATTTGCGCCAAATTTTTATTTTACGCCAAACTTTCAAGTTTTCGATTTACGCCAAACTTTCAAGTTTTTGATTTACGCCAAACTTTACAAGTTTTCGATTTACGCCAAACTTTACAAGTTTTCGATTTACGCCAAACTTTACAAGTTTTCGATTTACGCCAAACTTTACAAGTTTTCGATTTACGCCAAACTTTACAAGTTTTCGATTTACGCCAAACTTTCAATTTGCCGTTATTCGCATTTTGTTAAAAATCGTTTTTGTGAAAATTTCGTCTTTTTGCTAAATTTGTGGAAAAGGGTTTTGCGAAACAACGTGAAGCGAAAACTTTTCCACCAAATTTCGCTTTACACACAGATTGTCAAGTCCTGCTTTTCACGAGTGGCTGTGAACGACTGGTGCTTGCGCATTTTTCGCTGTGTGTTTGCCTGTGGCGTTTGGATTAGCGAAAATTGTCGCAAGCACTCTTGTTGTATGCCTTCTTCATTCATTTTCAATTTTAAAACGTTCACTTTTAAGCAACTCAATACTATTATAATCGTTTGCGTCTGCAAATCCGAATACCCACAAAGAATAAATATCACGTTGCTTTTCAAAAAACAGTACATTTACCTTCTTCTTTGTATGGATTTGCCATTGGCGAAAAGGATAATACAATTGTCGAATAATAGTATTTTTATTGCCCGAATTTTTAGCCTCAATCAATACAATTTGATTTCTGCCTTCATAGCCCGCATCTACTTCTGTTTGAACACTTTCTGTAACGATTAGTTGTTGATGTGTACCTGCATAAAATTCGAACTTGGGTGTATATTTTCGCCCTCTAATCGTTAAAACCAAACTTTCATCATTCAAGAAAGTTCGTATTAAACTCGAAGCGTAAGCAAAATCCAAATGCTGCATTTCAGAATTTCCTATCAAAGACGTTTCTAACTCAAAATCCAATTTTGATTTATAGATATTTGGTGGAGTTTGAATTTCGGGAATATCAATATAACCTTCACCCTGCACGAGTGCGTAAATTCCATTTTTTATGGGTAAAATAAACAAATCATTCTCCACAAAAACCTTTGGGCGACTCTCTCTTGTGTCCTGCTTACACAAAACACGCACTTCCCTTTCTGTTGTACTTGTGAAATGAGCCGTAGCCTTTTTTATTTGAGTAGCATCTAAAATAAAAGGAGCTTTCCTAAAATCATGTTCAAAAATACGATAAGTCTCAAAAATTGATTGCCAAGGTAGATGGTTCATATTCGTAATTTGTAATTAATAATTCATTTATTTTGCCTCTCTTCTCTCCGTTACAATTTATCGCCCTACTTGCAGAAACCTTAAAAATATTATACGATTCGTATGCTTTTTGAAAAAAATCATCAGCAGGATTCTCATTTGTGGGGTCAGAATTAGAAAGCATTAATTTAGCTTTTTTTTCCTTATCTAATTTTTGAAAAAAGTTTGCTAATTTTAATTGTTCTTTATCCGTAAATTCCGTACCTGTATAAGTGGTAAAGGCGGCAGTTTGACTGATTGGACGATAAGGTGGGTCAAAATAAACAAAACTATCTTGCGTAACCCTATCAAAACAAGCCGAATAATCAGCCTGCACGATTTCCGCTTTCTTCAAAACCTGCGAAACAGCCAAAATATTAGGCGCGTCAAAAATCATAGCGGTTTTATATTTTCCATACGGCACATTAAACTCGCCCTTAGAATTTAAACGAAAAAGTCCGTTAAAACAAGTTTTATTCAAAAATATAAATTGAGCAGCCCTTGAAACCCAGTTATCCGAGAGTTTTTTATAATTAATTTCAAAACGTTGTAAATTAAAATGCTTACGAATAGCTAAAAATAAATCATTTCGCTTTTCCTGTTCTGTAAAATCATACTCTTTTTGGTACGATTCTAAAAAGTCAAGCAAATCATCAGGTTTTTGTTGAATGACTTGATAAGTCAAAATCAAATCCTTATTCAAATCCGACAAATACACATTTTCGAGGTTAAATCTTTGCGAAATAGCAAAAAACAACGCTCCACCGCCTAAAAAAGGTTCAATATAATTTTTTATCGTTCCTTTCTTTATTTCTTTGGGGTAATAACTGTCAAACTGCTCTAACAGTTGTTTCTTCCCTCCAACCCATTTTATAAATGGTTTTGCTTTCATAATCATTTAATTTTTGACAAAGATAGTAACATTTTTATTCTAATCACAATTTTTTTATGGCATACAACGACAAAATCTACGCCTGTGCCTGCTGTGCGTTTGCCTTGTGCTTTGATTAGCAGGCATGGGCGGAGATGAATATGTTGAGCGATTTTATTCTTCTTTATCAAGTTCTTCTCCTTTTTCTATTGTAGTTATTTCTTCTAAGGTTAATTGGGTTGCTTGAGCTATAAGATTTTTATCCGTTCCCACAGATAAAAAAACTTTTGCAACTTCAATTGAACGTTTCCGTTTTCCTCTATTCTCTGCTGTTTCTGTAACACTTTTTTCAATTCTTCTATTTTCGACATGGCGTTTGTATGCCGCTTGGTCTTCAGGTTTCATATTCTCGTATCGTAAAGCTAGCTTTGCCTCTGCCATACCTTTGGCTGTAAAGTTATCCTTGATTTCACTCTTTTTCAAAAAGTACATCCACTCGTCCATTGTATTAGTAACCAACTCTTCTTTAAAACTGCCGACTCGCAATATAAAATACTTCGGAAATATATCTGCAACTGTTTCTATTTCATATTTCGCTTTTTGATGTTTCGTAGGATTTAAAATATCTTTCATTTTTCTGCCCACAAATTTTCCTTCATATTCATAAATATAATCTTTCCCTTGTCCCAAACGAAAGTACATGATATTAATTGAATAGGCTTTTTTTATAGAGCCATATTCCTGACCTTCCGCTATATATTCACTTATTAATTTAGAAATTCCATATACCATTCTATGAAAATAATCATCTTCATCGTCATATTGAACTTCGATAAGCATCAGTTCTCCTTTCTTTGATTTTACTAAAATATCAACCCTATCAAACTTATCTTCTTCATGCTGTTTATTTCCTTCACTTTCTAACAGATTTTGTATTTTTATATCAAAACCTAACAATTCACTTAAAAAACCTTCCAAAACGGTAAAGTTTTCTTTGTGTCTAAGGACTTTTTTGATTGCCCAATCAAAACTGATAAATGTTCGCTCTGCCATAATTTCAATAATATTTACCACAAAGATAACCACATTTATACTTTTGTCCAAGATTTCTCTATTTTTTATTTTGTATCGCTCAACGATAGCATGAGCGCAGGCGGGCGGTGTTTTGCTTTGCGCTTCGATTCGCCCGCTTGACGCTCATGCACCTGTTATTCGCCTTTTTTTCTTCTTTTAGCCAGTATTGCTTCCGTTTTATCCGAT
>JAAFHL010000513.1 GCA_013298365.1 Bacteroidota bacterium
TTTATCTGAATAATATGCTTTTTTATCGCTGTGATGAAAAGACGGATATGAAAAGACAGCAAATGATAGAACACCTCAAAACACACGATTTTTACTCAGATGAGATAATTTTTCAGACATATAATAAGCGAAAATTTTGGGCAAGACGTTGGGTGAAAAAAATTACCTTAGCAAATCAAGCTTATGTATTAGAAGGTATAGAAGACATCAGTAAAGAAAAAGAAGTTGCTAATAAAATTATACAAAGTGAATCAAGGCTTATCGCTGTGGTGAATAGTACAATAGATAGTGTATGGGCTATAAATGCTAATTTAGAGATACAATATTTTAATGCAACTTTTGAACAATTCTATACAAAACATTGGCATAAAAGCCCAGAAATAGGCACAAAAGTCCTAAGTATTTTTAAATATACTCATATTTGCATCGAAACAGGGCAACCTATTAACTGGCAAGCGGAATTTGAGCAAGTATTAAAAGGTAATAGAAGGACTTTTGATGTTTATCTAATCCACCGTAATAAAAAAGTGTATGTATCCCATACCCTCAATCCCATTATTGAACAAAAAACGGGAGAAATAATAGGTTGCACAGCTTGGAGCAAGAATATTACAGATATTACACTCAAAATGATGGAAGTAGCTGAAAAAAATCAGCTCATTGAGATGATTTTGAGTACAACTCCTGACATGTTATATATATATGATATACAAGAAAATAGAGGTATTTATAGCAATAATAAGCAAGCAGATTCTTTAGGTTACTTACAAGAAGAAATAAATACCCCCAATTTTATCATAGATAAGGTAATTTATCCCGAAGATAGACCCTTAATTATCGAGAATTGGGAGCGCATCAAAAATCTAAAAGATGACGAAGTAACGCTAATTGAACATAGAGCAATACACAAAAATGGTTCTATTCGATGGTTTGCCAGTAAAGAGAAGGTGTTTTTACGCTCAGAAGATGGAAGAGTTAAGCAATATATTGGGCTTACACAAGATATTTCTGACATAAAAAAAGCGGAGGCTCGCATTTTACGCAATGAGCATCAAATTGATATGGCACAAGAAATAGGCAATTTTGGCAGTTTTGTCTATGAAATGAAAACAGATGTATTCAAAATAACGAGACAATTAAAACAATTACTTGATTTAGATGATGATGTAACAATTGAAAAGTATTTTGAAAAAATTTATCATAAAGACCAAAAATCGCATCATATTGCCGTTATGCAGTTAATAAAAAAAGGCAGACCGCTTAATATAACAGTTCGCTATGTGCATAAAAACGGTTCGGTTGCTTATTTCAAGGTGCGTGCAAATGCGTTTTATGGCAGTAATAAACGAATAGAGCAGATAATTGGTACTTTGCAAGAAATCACAGAGCATAAACGCATTGAGCAGGAATTGAAGAATCAAAATATAGCCTTGGAAAAAGTAAATGCAGAATTAGATAAATTTGTGTACAGCACCGCACATGATTTGCGTGCGCCTGTAAGCTCTGCTTTGGGGCTAATACAACTCATGGTAGGAGAAAATAATGATCCTGTGATGGGAACATATATAGATTTGCAACGCAGATGTTTAGAAAAATTAGATATCTTCATTTGTGATATTATTCTTTTTTCATATAATTCTCGATTAAAGATAACGTATGAAGAAATAGATTTTAATACTATCATTAACACAGCTTTAGGCGATATAAAATATAATGCTAAAACCGAAAAAGTACAGAAGGAAGTCCGTATTTGCAGCGTATTTCCTTTTGTTTCAGATGCTTCTCGACTGAAAATCATTCTTCAACACGCACTATCTAATGGATTTAGGTTTGCAGATATGAAAAAATCGATTTGTACCTTGAAAATTGAGGTTCAAACAAGCAAAGAAAATGCAATTATTGCAATTACCGATAATGGGATAGGCATAAATTCTTCTATCCTATATAGGGTTTTTGATATGTTTTTTAAAGGAACGATTCACTCTGACGGCTCGGGTATCGGCTTATATATTGTGAAGGATACTGTTTCAAAATTAGGGGGAGAAGTTGCGATTGATTCGGTGTTACATGAAGGTACAACGCTGACGATTACCTTACCGAATCATCTTGACGATAAATAATTTGTGGGAAAATTAATAATTAAGGTACAAAGATGTTTTTTTTCTTTGTACTTTTGTCTCATTAACAAGGTATCATTTATGAAAAAACGTATTTTTATTATTGCTTTTTGTAGCTTGGGTTGCTTGTCAGTTTTTCCCAATCCCAAAAATACACTGACAAATATCTTTCTAAACATCCTATATGGATACAAATGATTGATAAAGAAGAAACTAACTATTTTGAAGCAAGCAAGACTTTTGATTTATATTGGAAAAATAGAGAATTACCTTTAGAAGAGGAGGAGGTGCTTAATAGCAAATTTCAGAAGGAAAGAAAGAAAGATGAAAAAGGCTTTTTTTATAAACTTTTTCACAGAAATGAAGAGGAAGCGAGGAAATATGCGTTTGAATATAAAAAGTTCAAACATTGGCAACAAATGGTAGAACCCTACGTACAAGAAGATGGACGTATTTTGTCAAAAGACGAACAGTTAAAAATCTTTGAGGCAGAAAAAAGCAGACCTAAATTGTAAACTTCACAAGATAAATTTATCCATACTAAACAATTTATAACAAATATGACACGTATTTTATTTTCACTATTATTGATGTTTTCCTTTGGGGGAAAACTGTTTGCTCAAGATATATTAGAGCTAATGATTACCTTTGACAAAAAATTGCCCCCTGTAAATGCGGTGCAAATCAAACTGTCGGGTAGCGAAAAAGGTGCAGAAGAGATTTTGTTTGAAAAAATGCGCAAAGGTTCAGCCATGAAACCTAAAAAAGAAGGTGATGTAATGATGCTTCGTGGTGCAATTATTCCTGAAATTTCGCAAACGAAAATGGATTATTCTTATAGAGTAGAAAAAGCTACTACGGGCAGCACCGTTACTTTTTACACTTCTTTGGGCAATAATAATTATATTCGCTCTGACAAATATGCCACAGAAATCGAAAATGTAAAGAAATTCCTTTCTTCTATCGAAAAAGAATTGAAGGTGTTTGACCAAGAAGCACTTATCAAAGAACAACAAGAAGTGGTGAAAAAAGAAGAAGGAAAAGTGAAAGATGCAGAAAAAAATGCGGCTGATGCGGACAAGAAATTGAAAGAAGCGCAATCGCAACTCGAAAGAGCGCAAAAATCGGTACAAGATGCAAAAGGTGCGTTGGATAGCGAAAAAGCAAAATTGCAAGGCTATGAAGCAACTTTGAAAGGCTTGAAAGGATAATACAACCGCTTTGAAGGACTTTGTCCGTTCAAAGGGTTGTATATTTTCTATATAGGTCAAACGCTTAAAGTAATTTACTTTGAGCGTTTGACTTTTTTAGCATAATTGACTTAATCCTGCTGCAAGTCTTTTTACGCCCTCGTCTAA
>JAAFHL010000514.1 GCA_013298365.1 Bacteroidota bacterium
GTTATAACTGCGAAATTTGGTGGAAAGGTTTTTGCGAAATGAAATGAAGCTAAAACTTTTCTACCAAATTTCGCTTTACACACAGTTTGTCAAGTCCTGCTTTTCACGAGTGGCTGTGAACGATGGCATGGGCGCAGGTGGGGCGGGGAGTTGGATTAGAAGCGTTGGCTTTCGCCCCACTTGCCGCCCATGCGCCTGTTATTCGCCTTTTTTCTTTTTTTAGCCAGTCTTGCTTCCGCTTTATCCGTTATTCTTTCCGTTTTATCCGCTAACAAACCCTACTTTTCAGTTCTATTTTGCAAGATTCGTAAAAATATTGATTTTTAGCTTTTCTACCAAATTTTTATTTTCGATTTTACGCCAAACTTCACAAGTTTTCGATTTGCGCCAAACTTCACAAGTTTTCGATTTTACGCCAAACTTCACAAGTTTTCGATTTTACGCCAAACTTCACAAGTTTTCGATTTTACGCCAAACTTCACAAATTTTCGATTTTACGCCAAACTTCACAAGTTTTCGATTTGCGCCAAACTTCACAAGTTTTCGATTTGCGCCAAACTTCACAAGTTTTCGATTTTACGCCAAACTTTCAAGTTTTCGATTTACACCAAACTTCGCAAGTTTTAGATTTGTGCCAAACTTCACAAGTTTTCGATTTGTCGTTATTCCCATTTTGTTAAAATCGTTTTTGTCAAAATTTAGTCTTTTTGCTAAATTTGTGGAAAAGGTTTTTGCGAAACAACGTGAAGCGAAAACTTTTTCCACAAATTTAGCTTTACACACAGTTTAACAAGAATTACTTTTTTACCAGTGGCGAATAACGACCTGCACTCACGCCGTAGCCGATGAGCGTTTGCCTGCGTTTCGGGTATCGGCTATGGTCGGGAGTGCCAATGTTCTGCGATTTTTATTTCATTTTAAGCAATTTCTCCAAATCACCCATAAATTTATCGAACGTTTTAACTTTTGCACTCTCCTCTATTTCCGCTTCCGATAGGACATAACAGCCATCTGTATCTACCTCAACAATAGAACGTCCTTTTTTAGAAGGCTTTTTATGTGTTAAAGTACCATCTTCATCTGGAGTAATAAAAAACACTTTGATGTGTTTTGTTACCTTATCGGCAGAAAGTTTTAATTTCCAGTACCCTGTTTGTGCAACCCGCTCTCTTAATGTAACCTTACTTGATAACACAGCCACAACAGCACAAGTTAATGGATTATAAATCACAATATCAACATCAGGAAGATGGCTACCAAACTCTCCATAATCTACCAATAAATTGCGTTTAACTTTACTCAATTCTTCTGAAAGATTATCACCTGTAGTTCGTTCCAAAGAATTTCCATTGATAACTTCTAAACCTAAGTTTTTGACCTCATCAATGATAATATGCTCAATCAATTTCTCCAAATTTTTGCCCTTAAAAGCCCTCCAAGATTGTTCATGGTCTGGCGTTCTCCCAGCCTCTTTTGCTTTCTTAGCTGTTTCACTCTTTAAAAAATCTCGTTTGTGTTGCTTTTTAGCATCTTCCAATAATGCAGAAATTTGCTTATACGCAAGGTCTCCAAATTCAACCTTTTTTTGATGATATAGTGCCAATAAATCATTGATATCCATGTAGTTTTATTTAATTTGAGTACAATTTTTGAATAATATTTTTTGCAGTAGCCTGTATTGCAGGTACAGCAACAGAATTGCCAAACTGCTTATACGCATGAACATCAGCCACTACAATTTCAAAACTATCGGGAAAACCTTGCAATCTTGCCCATTCTCTGGGTGTCATTTTTCTGACAAATTCACGATTTACCTCACCTTTAATTTTAGTTGTTGGCGTAAAGTCAGTAATTCTGTCATCATAAACCAAATTTCGTTCCTTACCCATTCCTCCCACAACTATTGCATTTGCAATACCATCATTAGCAATAATAGAATACCCAAAACCATTACCTTTACTTTCATGCCTCGCCCTATGTCTTTTCAATGTTTCCAGATAAACCTCAGATAAATAATATTTTGTATCTACCACATTTTTCTCTCTTATATCCTCAAAAACCACTTTTTTGCCTTGTGGCTTTGGATATTCAAAACTATCTATTTCCAAATCACTACGAAAACCCACAATAAAAATTCGCTCTCTATTTTGAGGTACTCCAAAATTTTTAGCATTAATTACTTGCGGATTAGGAACAAAATAGCCTAAATCATCTCTTAAAACACTTAAAATTGTAGCTAAAGTTTTACCTTTATCGTGTCCAACCAAACCTTTAACATTTTCTAAAAAAAATGCTTTGGGTTGTTTTTCCCTAATAATTCTTGCAACATCAAAAAACAAAGTCCCCCTTGTATCATTAAAACCGCCTTTTCGACCTGCGATTGAAAAAGCTTGACAAGGAAAACCAGCACATAAAACATCATGGTCAGGTATATCTTTCTCATTAATTTTTGTAATATCACCATGCGGCAAATCCCCAAAATTAGCCTGATAAGAACGTTGCGCAGCAACATCTATTTCAGAAGTAAAAACACATTTACCTTTTAGATTTTGCATAGCAATTCTAAAACCGCCTATTCCTGCAAATAAGTCAATGAATTTAAACAAGTGATTTTCAGCCGTTTCAAAAGGTACAACATCAAAATTTAATTGAGGTTGTACTGTCCTTGAATCTTCTGAAACACCATTTACTTCTTCCTTATAAATTATATAGTCCATATCTTTTACTTTTAAAGATACAAAACTACACTTTTTTTCAAAACTATGCAATTTATTTTAGCTTTTTTACTGTATCGCAGAACGATGGTGCTGATGACGTGCCGCCCGTTTGCCTTGTGCGTTTGCCTTAGCGGCATATACAGCAGCACTTTGTTATGGGCTTTTATTTATTCCCTTAACCAGTTTTGCTTCTTTTCCGCCATTCCTTCCGCTTTTTCCGCTAAGCAGCCCTACTTTTCACGCCAATTTCCCAATTTTCGATACAAACCTAACTACTTCTTGTATAATTTGCAAATATTTTCTGCGATTTTCAGTTTTTCTGCGAATTTTCAGACTTTCTGCGATTTTCAGATTTTCTGCGATTTTCAGCCTTTCTGCGAATTTCAGTTTTTCTGCGAATTTCAGTTTTTCTGCGAATTTCAGTTTTTCTGCGAATTTTCAGTTTTTCTGCGATTTTCAGTTTTCTGCGAATTTCAGTTTTCTGCGAATTTCAGTTTTCTGCGAATTTCAGTTTTTCTGCGAATTTCAGTTTTTCTGCGAATTTCAGTTTTCTGCGAATTTCAGTTTTATATTTATTTATAAATAATTGATTACCAGTTAGTTTTATTTTTTCCATGATAGCCCATAACGATAGCATGAGCGCAGGCGGGCGGCGTTTTGCTTTGCGCTTCGATTCGCCCGCTTGACGCTCATGCACCTGTTATTCGCCTTTTTTTCTTTTTTTAGCCAGTCTTGCTTCCGTTTCATTCCG
>JAAFHL010000515.1 GCA_013298365.1 Bacteroidota bacterium
TTGTTTAAATAGCGAGGATGGCGCAATGACCGTTTGCTGCACGACAAATGCAACGCCTGTGAGTGTGGCTTGGTTTGCAAATGGTTTTGCGCAAGGGAGCGGCACAAGCACAGGTAATTGCAACACAAATGCAGCACTTCCCAAAGGAAACATTGTTGCGATTGTTACAGACGCAAATGGCTGTGTAAGTTCGGCTTCGGGGACATTAGGCACACTTTCGCTATTGAGTGTAAATGAAACCATTACGCCCGTAAGTTGTAAAGACTCAGCAGATGGTGCTATCTTTTTGGCAATCAATAACGCTGTGGGACTTGTTACGATTTTATGGACTGGCCCTACGCCTATTCCTAACGGCACAACACAGGCAACAGGCTTATCACCAGGCATATACACTGCTACGATAAGTAATAATGGCTGCGAGATAGTCAAGACATTTGCGATAACAGAGCCTGAATACTTAGCGGTAACGCTTGGCATTACGCAAGCGAACACAACTTGTAGCGAGCCGTATAATGGCATTATATGTATCGGCAATGTTTCAGGAGGCAATTCTATTTTCATAGACCCAAATGATATTGTTTGGACAGGTGTTTCGGGGGGAGACCCTTATTCGATGATTCCCGACCCTAACAATCCTGATTGTGTGTTAGGTCTGCCAGGCGGGATTTTTACCATAAATATTGTGGACTCAAAAGACTGCCCTGCTACGGCAACAATTGAAATGTTGGGCTGTCAAGTAGGTATCGAGAATCACTTAGGTAATATTAGCCAATTTGAGGCTTTTCCAAATCCCCCAAGTGATAGGTTGTATGTGAAGATGAGCCTGCAAAAAGAAGACAATGTTACCATTTCTTTGGTAAATACGGCAGGGCAAGTTGTTTTACAAAAAAATAACTTACACGCTACTTTGGTAAATGAATCATTTCCAATAAACAACTTAGCCAAAGGGATTTACTTTTTGCAGGTTACTACTTCTCAAGGGGTAGCGGCGGAGAAGATTGTGATAGAATAGGGTAGATTTTTCGTTTTCGCTGCCGCAGGTGTTTTGCACCTGCGGCGGCAAGTCCAAAGCAACTTGCTGTGTTTCCAACTTTCCCAAAACATAACTATCCAATAAACACTTTTCTACAAGCTTTTCTATCGTTAAAAATCACTTCGTAAAAATACGCTCCTTTTGCCCACTTTCCTACAAAAACTTGCGTAGTACTTTGCCTAATCTCCGTTCCATACAGTTTCTGCCCCAAAGGATTGTAAAACACACAAGTATAATTGCCTGTTAGCGCAGGGATTTCGATAGTGAGCCTATCTTGCGCAGGATTGGAATATACTTTTACCTGTTCAAGACTGACTCCTACTCAACAACAAAAGAGATTTCGCAGAAAATTCTGTCTGCGAAATCTCTTTATGTGTACGTATATATACGATTACTTCAAAATATTTCTTGAAATTACCATGCGTTGAATTTCGCTTGTGCCTTCATATATTTCCGTAATTTTGGCATCACGGAAAAAGCGTTCTACATGATATTCTTTTACATAGCCATTGCCACCATGAATTTGAATAGACTCGGTTGCGCAGAACATTGCGGTTTTAGACGCATATAATTTTGCCATAGAAGCCGACAAAACGAAGTCCAAACCGGCATCTTTTTCGGCGGCAGCCTTCAACAACAGCCAACGAGAAGCCTCTACTTCGGTTGCCATATCTGCCAATTTGAACTGAATTGCTTGGTGATTCATCAACTCCGTTTTGAAAGATTTGCGGATTTTGGAATATGCCAATGCTAAGTTCAAAGAGCCTTCTGCAATGCCTAAGGCTTGTGCAGCAATGCCTATACGCCCACCATTGAGGGTAGTCATCGCAAAAGTGAAACCAAAACCATCATCACCAATTCTATTTTCTTTAGGCACTTTTACATCATTGAAGTTCAAAGCATGTGTGTCAGAGCCTCTAATACCCAATTTGTTTTCTTTAGGTGCTACCTCAAAACCTTCCATACCACGCTCCACAATCAAGCAATTGATTCCTTTGTGTTTTTTCTCTTTGTCGGTGTGTGCAATCACCAAATATACATCTGCATGTCCCGCATTTGTAATCCAATTTTTTGTACCATTCAGCAAATAATGGTCGCCATTGTCAATCGCCGTTGTATTTTGATTTGTGGCATCACTACCTGCTTCAGGTTCAGAAAGACAAAAAGAACCAATCATTTCGCCAGTTGCGAGTTTGGTGAGGTATTTTTGTTTTTGTGCCTCTGTACCAAAGGTTTCCAAACCCCAACATACCAATGAATTATTTACTGACATGATTACCGCCGCAGAAGCGTCCCATTTTGAGATTTCAATCATTGCCAATACATACGAAACGGTATCCATACCGCCACCGTTATATTCCGGAGAAACCATCATGCCCATAAAACCCAATTCGCCCATTTGTGTAATGAGTTCTCTTGGGAAATATTGCTTTTCATCGCGCTCTATTACGCCAGGTTTAAGCACATTTTCAGCAAAATCCTTCGCCATTTGCTGAATCATGCGTTGTTCTTCTGTAAGTGTAAAATTCATCAGAATATATGTTGTGTGTTATGAGTAATGAATACGGAATTTTGTTGCAAAATTACATTCTTTAACTGAAATAATCCTAATTTTGTTTTGATGCTTTTTATTTCTTTGTACCAAGTATCAAAAGTTACCCATAAAGCGTTATGTACGTATATTTAATTGCATGTTTATCAAAGCTTTTGTATATTTCGGCAATATTTTTGTAGCACTAAATTATGGTTTTCATCGCTAAGATTTCTCGCAGGTTTTATAGATTAAGAAACATTAGCGAAAATCTGCGGTTTAATCAGCGTTTATCCTTGCATTGAGCTTACCGAAGTGTGCGAGAACCTAAACCGCTTCAATAAATTGATTATCCATATTTTTCCTTCATTTTCCATTTTACATTATCAATTTTTCATTACTATGGTACGTATATTATGTAGTATTTTATTTTTTACGATTACTTGTATAAATCTTTCTGCACAGTCTTTTTCTGCCAAACAATACCACATTCCTGCAAATGCAACGTATATGAAAGGGGAAATGATTGTGAAGTTGAAGCCTGCGTATCGCAACGCCATGCGAGCAAATAGCATTGCCTTGCCTTCATACGAAGCGATTGCCGAAAAAATTCAGGCAAAAGCCAAACCGCTTTTTCCCAACCACAAAATAGCAGAAAGAGCGACAAATCAATTTGGTGAAAAAATGGTGGATATTTCTACAATTTATAGCATTCAATTTGATTCTACCATTTCCGTTCAAACTGCCATTAACATGCTGTGGACAGAAGATGTGTATGAGTTTGTAGAACCTCGTTTTGTCTATCATTCTTTTTTAACGCCGAATGATGTAAACCCTAATGCCAACTTTAATACCTTTACCCTTACCGATATACGGGCATTTCAAGCGTGG
>JAAFHL010000516.1 GCA_013298365.1 Bacteroidota bacterium
TGAAATTCACACACGAAGTCTGAAAAAATGGAAATAAACTTGTGCAAAAACGAAAAAAGTATTAGGTTTGTGCGCAAAGGACGAAAAAATAGAACTTGAAAGCAGGACTTGTTAGCGGAAAAAACGGAAAGAGTGGCGGAAAAACGCAGAAGTAGCACAAGTTAGAAGAAGAAAAAAATAAAAGGCTGTGAACGGGTGCATGGTCGTCAAGTGGGGCGAACCTAAGCGCAAAACCGAAACGCCGCCCCACCAGCCGTCCATGCTGTCGTTGGTAGCTACTCTAAAAAAAATAAATAACTGAAAATCAATAAGTTAATATATTTAGTAAGAAGTGCTAACAAAAACATTCTAAAACATTTTTTTTATTTATCAATAATTAATATTTTTGTACTATGAGAAAGAAAATTTCTATTTTTCTATGTGTTCTGATTTTAGGCGGAGCAAAATTGGTATTGGGACAAATTCCGCCGAATTTTCCGAATAATCAAGCTATCATCAAATTCGTAAACGAATGTGGTGTAGGTTTGTGTAATTTCGAGTTCGGGGGTGTTCAGGATTTTCCCATACCTGGCGGTTACACAGAGCCTTTTGGGGTAGGGGTGACGCAATGTGGCTGGTGGAATACGACCCTCTATAATGGTATTGGTTGGATGTACCAAGAAGATATAAACGGTGGGCAATATAACGGCATGGATGCCTCGACTATTACCGTATATCCAGGACATTGTGTTCCGCAGTTATGTTGTGTGCTTTGCGACCCTCTTCCTGTTGGTATGAGCGTTTCTCCATCGCAACAAACCCTAAGCTGGAACGCAAGTGCTCCCCCAAATAATCCACAATTTTTATTTACCGTAACGAACCCATTTAATCCTAAGTTTAAGATAGATAATTTAGATGTGGATATGAACCGTACTACACAAATCTACAAATGTGGTGCGGCAGATATTTTTTCGCAAAACCAAACCGTAGATTATGGGGTAACGAATGAATGGTATAAATTGACTATCTATAATTCGGATGTCAATAAAAATCAATTAGGATTAGCAGTTAATCAAGTATGGAATCCTTATTTTTACAATAATATATCTTATCAGTTGTCCAGCTATGGCTATCAACCCAATGGACAATATTTTATTGTAGAATACTCTGTACGTAGTTCTTGTAGCAATGGTGCAGGCATAAAGTATAGGGGGCATATTCGCTATAATGGAAATGTAAGCCCAAGTCCCTCTACCTATAAATTTACCCCCCCAACGAATGGTGGCACAAGTTTACTAAATCAAAGTCAAAATATGGCTACTGCACCCCAAATTGGGGCAGTTACAGGGGCAATAACTGGTGTAGTATCTGCTGGCTCTTATATTGAAACCTATCGTATGAAAATAGAAGAAGTGGGCTTTGCATCACCTTACTTAACAACAAAAGTGCTATTTGATTCGGTGTTTACTGCGGTAAATGGGCAGCTTCCAGATATACTTTATTTTGCTAATCGTAGAATAGACCCAGATGGAATAGGAGTGGGTAGTACTGCTACTGTGGGTAATTATTTTTATAACAACTATAATACGATAAAAAATAATTGCTATAAATTAACGGTTTGGACTACGAATAAGTGTAACACTTCTACACCAATTTGGAGTTATTTTAAATGGAAACAAGGCGGGAATTGTCCTGCTTGTCGCATAACAGGAGATACTGAAGCAGATATATCTTGGATAGAATCAGAAGGGGGAAGGTGGCATTTGTACCCGAACCCGACAAATGAAAATGTGTATTTGGAGGGTTTTACTGAATCTAATGAAGTGATAGAGATAAAAATATTGAATGCTTCGGGACAATTATTATTGGCAAAACACTATCAAGTCGAGGAGGGTAAAATGCTTGAATCTGTTTCTGTGAAAGATTTTCCACAAGGACTATATTTTTACCAAATAAGGGATAAAAATGGACTATCTACACACAAATTTGTAAAAGAATAAGGTTTTTGCAAGTCAATTACAGGTATTTCTGTAATTGACTTGTTTTATTTTAATTGATAAATATATGGCGTATGAAAAAAAATATTTTGGTTATTGTTATCCTATTGAAAATGTGCTTACTCGCTTTTACACAGCAGAATTGTAAAATCGTAACCAATGCCCCTATATCCATTACAGGTGAGATGAGTATTTTTTGTACTAAAGACACAGCTCATTTTTGGATAGAATGTGATGGAATCAAAAAATATGATTTAGGGGGAGAATGGAAATTTTTCTTTGGAGATTTATATCTTCCAATGACTGATTTTACCTCAACACAACCAGAAATTTCTTTTTATCTGCATGATACAACATGTACTTTAGGTAATCCGCCTAATTGTAATAATATGGATTTTTTCTATGTATTTCCAAATGGAGATTATATTAGTAACCCTTTTCGAGTTATAACCTGTCCTGTATCACCGAGTTTATCCATCAGTCGAAAAAATATTTGCGTAGGAGATACAGTTTTAGTTAAAACAGAAAGTCGTGTTGCGCCTACATATTGGTGGTGGGAATTTGAAAATGGACATCCCTTGTATAGTTCAGGACCAGAGCCTGTTTATTTGACTTATACACAACCAGGTATCTATCAAGTCAAAGTGATTGTGGGGAATTGGACGAGATATGATACTTTGATAGACTATATTACGGTAACAGATGCCCCAAGTGGGGTGCAAGATTCGCAGCATTTTTTGTTACATTATGGCGATAGTGTTAATCTAAATAATTGTGTAACAGGCGATACTTATCATTGGCTTAACACTTCTGTGATGTGTGATAGTTGTTCTTCTGTTTCTTTTTTTGCTACCAATAGTGAATTATATCAATGCAATATTCAAAATGAAGGTTGCATAGCTACTTGTAATTATCAAATTGAGCTGATTGATACAGATAATGCATTGTTTGTTCCGAATATTTTTACGCCAAATGGAGATGGTATTTGTGATGTTTTTATTGCAGATGGTCAGGCTGTTGAAATTTCACAATGCACTATTTTTAATCGTTGGGGCAATGTTGCCTACAAAGAAAATGCGTTAAAATGGGATGGAAACACGAATGGAAAACCTGCTAATGAAGGTGTTTATTATTACTATGTTTCATATAAGGACTTAGAAACGCAAAAAGAACATTATGCAAAAGGCTATGTAACACTTATGAGATAAAAGCTACCAACAAAAATATTGCCTTACATGGCTTTTATGCCAACACACAATGCCAACGCACAAAAGCCACGTAGTCAATATAGCCATTGTAGGAAATTTAAAATACTTTAAAAACAAATATCCCTAACTATACGACAGTTTTTGCAAAACAAAGAAAAAGCCATAAATTTGAGGACTCACTACAAACCATAATTTATGGCATACAACATAAAATTGCACGACAAATATAGCGAGTTACATTTAATATTG
>JAAFHL010000517.1 GCA_013298365.1 Bacteroidota bacterium
TTACCCGATTTAACAAAGTGCCATCATCTTGATAGGGCCAAGGAATGAAGGCAGAAAAACCTGTTGCATGTTCGGGTTTTTCGGCTTGCACTTCTCGAAGCCACACCAAATGCTCAAAACGTTCCTCAATCGTTTCGATATGTCCAAACATCATCGTTGCACTTGTGGTCATACCTAATTGATGTGCGGCACGCATGACATCAAGCCATTCTTTGCCCAAACATTTTCCATTTGAAATGATGCGGCGCACTCTGTCATTCAAAATTTCCGCACCTGCGCCTGGCATAGAATCCATGCCCGCTGCCATCAAACGCTGCAATGTTTCTGTATAAGTCAATTTTGATAACTCTGAAATATGCACAACTTCTGGCGGTCCGAGTGCATGTAGGCGCAGTTCAGGATACCAATTTTTGAGTTTTGCAAACAAAGTTTCATAATACTCTATACCTAAATCGGGGTGATGTCCACCTTGCAGCAAAAGTTGGTCGCCGCCCAAGGCAAAAGTTTCTTCTATCTTCGTTTTATACGTTTCATCATCAGTGATATAGGCTTTGTGTGCGTGTTTTGCACCAGGCGGCACAAAGAAATTACAAAATTTACAATTTGCTACACAGACATTTGTGGTATTCACATTTCTGTCAATTTGCCAAGTAACAATGCCCGCAGTGTCTTTTTTATGCACTTTCCGCATTTCATTTGCCACATACATAAGCTCTGTAGTTGTGGCATTATGGTATAAAAATACGCCTTCTTCGAGTGTCAGAAACTCGAAATTCAAGGCTTTTTGAAGTAAATTGGCTGTTTGCATGTATTTTTGATTGAGTAAAAACAAGGTTATAACTTTTGATAAGCAAAAAAGTTATTTTTATACTGACATTCACAAGAAGTCAATCGCCTAATATGCTTTTTTTTGTAAAAACGCATTTTTCGCTTTATATTTGTATAAGTAATGGAAATAAAATAAATTACTAATTTGATTAATGGTTATTTCTTCCTTTTTCTGTGTCGTAGGCACAAAATATCGGTAGTAGATATAGGTTGAAATCCCCCCATTTTACGCATTTTTTCGTGCCAACACGAAAAAATTGATACGAGAGGGTGGGCTATTTTGTTTTTTTACCGATATTTTGTCCCTACGGGACAGTGGGAGAAATTATCAAGTTATTTATTTTCCATTCCTAATATAATATTAACCACATTTAAAAATGATTTTTAGAGAAGCGAACCTTGCTGATATAAAGCAAATTCAAGTTGTGAGAAATGCCGTAAAGGAAAATACCTTATCAGCATACGAGGCAAAGGTTGGGTATGTGAAATTGACCATGAAATCGTAGGTTTTTCGATTGTTGATTTGCAAGACAATAATATTTGGGCTTTATTTTTAACCCCAATGTATGAAAAAAAAGGCATTGGCAGAAAGTTGCATGATATAATGCTTGATTGGTATTTTTCCCAAACACAAAACAAGGTGTGGCTTGGAACATCACCTAATACGAGAGCGGAGAGTTTTTATCGCAAAGCAGGTTGGATTGAGGTAGGCAAGCATGGGCAAGATGAAATCAAATTTCAGATGACATATCAAATGTGGCAAGAAAAGTGAAAAAAAGTGTATAGATTTTGTACAAATCGGTGAATCTTTAATGAGATAAAAAGTTCATGCTTTTTTATTATATTGAAAGTAAAATGAAATATGTGAAAGTATTATACATTTATCGAATTATGGCACACAAATTGATTCATCTATCATTAAATATACGAAAATTTGAGAAAAGTGATACGCTTTCTCAATCAAAATACGTATTCAATAAAAAAAATACAAAAAAAGTGTCATAATTTTTTTTTGGCATAGTATTTGTTAAGAATATAATGATTGGTAGTTAAATGGTTTTTATACTCTTATTTAACCTTAAATAAGCCTCAAAAGAGATGCAGTGAGTGTATCTCTTTTTTTCGTTTATAAGCATAAGCTATTATTATTTCCCTATATGCTCAAAAATCCCTATCTTTGTGCGTTAAATTATTCATTTTCAGCTTTTAGCATTTATTTTGCCAATATGTCAGCTATGTCTTATACTGACAAAAAAGCCATATATTTTTGTCAATGCTTCTAATAATCAGAAATTTTATTTTCTTGCAACTTCTTATAGGGCTAAACAGTTGTGTTTCCCCTCCTGACTTCCCTGCTGAAACGGCTTGCGAAAAAGCTGTTTTTCGAGGAATTTTCGTTCTAAATGAAGGTTCTGGCGGAAATGATGCTGCTATTTACTATAAAGATGAAAATACAGGTGAAATTTGTACAGAACTGTTTGAAAAAGTGAACAGTCAGCCTTTGGGCGATATTGCAAACGCATTGTATCAAGATAAGGACACTGTGTATATTGTAATGGACAATTCGCAGTGTGTGTACAAAATTCAGCTACCAAGTTGGAAATTATTAGGTACATTAAAGTTACCTGACCAGTCTTCGCCCCGTCATATATATAAGGTATCAAATACAAGGGCTTATCTTAGTTCTTTGTATCAAGAAAAGGTATTTGTATTCAATCCTGTGAAGATGGAATTGACAGGTGAGATTCCTTTGGTTCGCTTTCAAGATGGCATAAATGGCTATGAAGACAAGATTTTTGTAGCTTGCGGAAATTTACTCAATTTCAAAAACAATAAAATTGCCATTATAAATACGACTACAAATCAATTGGAACAATATCTTTCGCTGCCGCTCAACAATCCTGGTCGGGTGCTTTTGAAGGGCGATACGCTCATTGTGAACTGTAGGGGTAATTATGATGTCGAAAAAGACAGCAGTGGTGCTATTTTCTTTATCAATGTGCATAACTTGAATATTATTCATTCCGTATATATCAAGGGAAGCATCTATGAAATGACGGTTGCGGGCAATGATTTATTTGCCATTCGAGATGTGGGAGATACTACGGCGGCTTTGGGAAGTACAGGCATTATGAAGGTGGATTTGCTTACAGGGAAAAAAACGGATATTTGGCTGCGTGAAACAGATTTCAAGTTCAAAGAAGATGGTGATTATATTTATTCTTTAGATTTTGACAAGGAAAAAGGCAATTTGTGTGTGTCTTTTTCTATTTCAGGCAAAGGTTTTATGATAAATCCGTTTAAACAAATCGTAGGCGAGTACAAAGTAGGACGTTATCCAAATAGCTTATTTTTTTATCGCTGAGGTACGAGTGAAAAATAAAATAACCATTCTGCAAGAATCCAGAAAAGCTAAGTGTTTAATTATCACTTTTCTAGATTCTTACAGAATGGACAACCTTAACAACTTATTTTTCTCTCTTTCCTAACAGGTCCGTTTTTGGGCAGTTTAATTTTTAACTTTATATATGATGAAAAAAACAGTTTTTCTATTAATCACACTCCCCTTGATGGGCATGTTGATAAGCTGCGAC
>JAAFHL010000518.1 GCA_013298365.1 Bacteroidota bacterium
CATAAAGCATAATAGTTTCTGCATGTAATAAAATGATTAGTTAAATGTGTGTAGCATCTTTATGGCACAAATAAAAAAAGAATTTCTTAGAAAACACGATTTTCTAAGAAATTCTTTTGATATTCTTCGAAAAAATTAATTTTCCCTGAAAAATATATCCTAAAATGCGTTTAAAATGAGAAAATGCAGAATAATTAATTACCTACTTCTGAAATAAAACGTAATCTTACCAAACGAATTTCGTCCATAGTATAAGCTCCCCCTAATTTTTTTTCTGCCGTAGCCAAATCATCGGCTTGTGCTTTCATAAAGTAATCGTAAATCTCATCTGCTTCTTCCTCGTCCATTGTGTCATCTATGAAGTAGCCTATATTCATTTTAGTACCCGAATAGACGATATGCTCAATGTGTTCTAATAATTCCTCAAAAGACATATTTTTCATTTCAGCAATCTCATCAAGCGGCGTTTTGCGGTCAATGTGTTGAATGATAAAGAGTTTGAGTGCAGAACGTTTTCCCGTAGATTTTACGATGACTTCCACAGGACGTTCTATTTCATTTTCGGTAACATATTCTTTTATCAAACGCAAAAAAGGAGCTGCAAATTTCTGTGCCTTACCTTGTCCTACCCCTGTGATATTTTGAAATTCTTCGATTGTGATGGGATATTTGGTTGCCATATCTATCAAAGAAGGTTCTGAAAAAACAACATAAGGCGGAATCTTTTTGTCAGAAGCTACCTTACGAACAAGTATTTTGAGTTTGTCAAATAGTACAAGGTCGTGGGTCTCGTATTCTTCCAAGTCATCATGCTCACGTTGTGCAATCTGCATATCTTTGTAGGCAAACAACTTGATAGGACGAGGATTTGCTAAAAATTCACGTCCTCTATCGCTTAATTTTACCACCCCATAATCTTCAATATCTTTTACCAAAAAGTCGGCAATCACAAGCTGATTGTAATAAATTTTCCAGGCTTTTTCGTCTATATCCGAGCCTTTTGCAAAAACGGGCAAAAGATTATGCTCATAAATCGTAACCTGCTGATTCGGATTGCCTCTCACCACATTTATCACATGCGCAACATTTGTCCGCTCATTTGTTTGTTCTACGGCTTGCAAAGCCATGGTTACAAGGTCTTGCGCCTCAAATGTTTCTTTCGGGTGTCGGCAATTGTCGCACATGCCATTACAATTTACATGCGCCTCTTCACTATAACTTTCCCCAAAATAATGCAACATGGTTTTGCGTCTGCAAGCACCAGACTCGCAGAAAGATGCCATTTCATACAAGAGCAATTTTCCTGCTTCACGCTCACTCACCGATTTATCTTTCATAAATTTCTCCAACTTCATGATGTCGTTGAAGTCATAAAAAAGTACACAGTTTCCTTCCAAACCATCACGTCCGCCACGTCCTGTTTCTTGATAATAACCTTCAATGCTTTTTGGCACGTCATAGTGAATCACAAAACGGACATCGGGTTTGTCAATCCCCATACCAAAAGCAATCGTTGCAACCACAACATGTGTATCTTCATTGAGGAACATATCTTGATGTTTGTTGCGTGTTGCCGCATCTAAGCCCGCATGATACGGAACGGCTTTGATGCCATTTACATTGAGCATTTCGGCAATTTCTTCCACTTTTCTGC
The DNA here is from genome assembly GCA_013298365.1 of Bacteroidota bacterium. Taxonomy (GTDB): domain Bacteria; phylum Bacteroidota; class Bacteroidia; order J057; family J057; genus JAAFHL01. The sequence continues at coordinate 1,655 of JAAFHL010000518.1, forward strand.
GAGACAAACAGTAGATAATGCCCGATTTTCCCATATGCCCCTTTATATACGTTATAATATCAGGAATGGGATTGGTTTTATAACGAATCTCATAATAGAGATTGGGACGATTAAAACTCGTAATGAAAGTAGTTGCATCTTCGGCTTTTAGGTTTTGAATAATGTCAAGACGAACCTTTGGCGTAGCTGTAGCCGTAAGTGCAATAAGTGGAACTTGATGAATATGATTGAGTATTTCTCTAATGCGGCGATATTCAGGACGGAAATCATGTCCCCATTCCGAAATACAATGTGCCTCATCTACCGCTACAAAAGAGATAGTCGCCTGGCGCAAAAAATCTATAAATTCTTCTTTTACAAGCGATTCTGGCGCAACATATAGCAGTTTTAACTGCTTATCCAACACTTTCTGTTTTACTGCCTCATAATCTGAGCGGCTCATGCTACTGTTCAAGAAGCCCGCTTCTATGCCAAGTGCGTGCATTTGATCCACCTGATTTTTCATCAAAGCAATAAGGGGCGAAATGACCAAAGCTGTGCCGTCCATCACTAATGCGGGAAGTTGGTAGCAAAGCGATTTTCCTGCGCCCGTAGGCATAATCACAAATGTGTTGTTGCCTGCAAGGAGATTTTTGATAACATCTTCTTGGCGACCTCTAAATTTATCATAACCAAAATATTTTTTTAATACCTCGGTGAGAGACTGTTCTTGTATCACTGTTTCTTCGTAATTGAATGTGTAAATACCTTTTTTTTTAACCGTATATCAAAATTGATAATTTCAAACGGAAAAATCAAATTTTTTTTCATAAAAATGATATTATTTTCTTTTTTTTTCTAAAATAGGCTCTTTTGGCAAAAAAACATGCCTAAATAGCGCAGAAATGTGGCATTATGCTTTTTGCGAAAAGGTTTTTCACTTATCATAATTTCAAAAATCTTTGTACCTTTGTACTTTAATTGTAAAATATGAAAATAAAATCTATTCACATAGAGAAGCTGTTTGGCTATTATGACTATACATTACAGGTAAATGAAAACCTGCCCGAATTGCTGATTTTATTTGGCGATAATGGGGCTGGGAAAACGACTATTTTGAAGATGTTGTATGCGACACTTTTAGGGGCAGAAAAAATGTTGTCTGATATACCATTTTCCCTATTTAGCATTGATTTTGATGATAAAACCATGATAAAGGCATTTAATAAGCCACATACCCTAAGAATTAATGATTTTGGCTTTAATAGTTATAAAAAAATTAAAAACATTGTATTCATTACCGAAAATAGACAAATAAATGGCATAAAAATTTCTAAAAAAACAAATGAAGTTCCTAATATAACAGAAATTATTCAAGCCTTACATCAACATATAGAACAACAACAAATAAATTACGCACAATCTGGCGAAAATTCAACCCAAAATATTTATAAGACAATTATTGAAAAAATGCAAGCGGCTATCCATGAAAATGGCATAGATAAAGGAAAAAATTATAAGCAAGAAATAGCCGAAAAAATGAGGCAAATTGAAGAAAGAAGCCTATCTTTTTCGCAATATGGTTTAGTTACACCTTTCAATATGAGCGAAATAGGGGGCATGGTTCAAGTTTTTTCTGATGAGCAAATCAAATTGGCACATAGCGCAATTATGCCTTATTTTGCCTCACAATCTGCGCAATTAGATGCTCTGTCAAGTTTGCAACAAGATATTCATACTTTTGTTACGAGTGTAAACAACTATTTTTTTGATAAAAAA
>JAAFHL010000519.1 GCA_013298365.1 Bacteroidota bacterium
CTTTGCGGGGAAAAGAGATTGCCATGATTTTTCAAGAACCCATGACTTCGCTCAATCCTGTTTTTACTTGTGGCTATCAAGTCGCAGAGGCTTTGACCTTGCATACAACTTTGTCTAAGCAAGCAATCAAGGAAGAAGTCATTCGTTTGTTCCAAAAAGTGGAATTGCCTCGTCCCGAAAAAATATATGAAGCCTATCCGCACGAAATTTCGGGCGGGCAAAAACAGCGTGTGATGATTGCGATGGCGATTGCTTGCCGTCCAAAACTGCTGATTGCCGATGAACCCACAACGGCTTTGGACGTTACGGTTCAAAAAGAAGTATTGCAACTGCTCAAACAACTGCAAGCAGAATATCAAATGGCAATGATTTTCATTTCGCATGATTTGGGGGTGATTGCAGAAATTGCAGATGATGTACTCGTAATGTATCGAGGCAAATGTGTAGAATATGAAAGCGTAAAAAATATCTTTGCCAATCCACAACATGCTTACACACAAGGACTTATTGCTTGTCGTCCTCGCATAGATGTGCGGGTAAAACGCCTTCAAACGGTTTCAGATTTTTTGGAAAAAACGGTCATTCCGCTGGAAGACAACCTTATTTCTGCCGAAACTTTTGCGCAAAAACAAGCTACATTTGCTACACAGGCAGATTTGCTCAAAATAGAAGGCTTAAAAACCTATTTTCCCTTACGAGGCAATTTTTTTTCTACCGAAAAAAACTATGTAAAAGCAGTAGATGAGGTCTCTTTTTCCCTCAAAAAAGGCGAAACTTTGGGACTTGTGGGCGAGTCAGGTTGTGGAAAAACGACTTTGGGCAGAAGTATTTTACGCTTAATAGAGCCTACAGCAGGCAATATTTTTTACAAAGGGAAAAATGTATGTCGTCTTTCTTCGCAGGAAATGCGACATTTGCGTAAAGAAATGCAAATTATTTTTCAAGACCCATATAGTTCCCTCAATCCCAAAATGCGAATAGGAGATGCCATTTTGGAACCCATGAAAGTGCATAATTTGTATGAAAATGACAAAATGCGCAAAGAAAAAGTATTTCATTGGTTAGAAAAAGTGGGTTTACAACCTGAACATTATCAGCGTTTTCCTGCCGAATTTTCGGGTGGACAACGGCAGCGTGTGTGTATTGCTCGTACTTTGGCGTGCGAACCCGAGTTTATTATTTGTGATGAATCCGTTTCTGCCTTAGATGTTTCAATTCAGGCACAGATTTTGAACTTATTAAAAGTTTTGCAAGAGGAGTTCAATTTTACTTACATTTTTATCTCACATGATTTGAGTGTGGTTAAGCATATTTCGGACAGAGTAGCGGTGATGCAAGCAGGAAAAATTATTGAATTAAATGATGCGGAACAGCTTTATTGTCAGCCTAATATGGTTTATACCAAGAAACTGTTGGCGGCAATACCGAAAGTAGTATTAGACTGAGTTTATTATAGTTTTATCAGAATTGTGGAAAAAACAAAATGCAGAAATTATTGGCTAACATAATTCAAATAGGTGTCAAACCCGATTTGCCGTTGCAAGAACAAGAACGAATTGCGAAATTAAATAAGCTCTATTTGCTTACAATTCCTGCTTGTATCATGGGTAGCGTGTGGAGTTTAGACAGCCTTTGGTTTCCTGTACTTTCGATGTCTATTTGTATTTTGATGCAAGTTGCGATTTTGTTCCATCATTGGGGTTGGTATCAAACCGCAAACGTGTATTCAAATGTCATGTTCAATGTGATTTGTACGGCATTAGCGATTGGTTTTAATGGAACAACAGGCACAGAAAACTATCATTTTGTCGCTATTTTTACGATACAACTACAGTTTCATTTGCAGAAAATACGTTGGCGTATCATATTGAGTATAATGGTATTTCTTTCTTTTGTTTTTATAAAAATAGTAAATTGGTATCCTCACCCACATTTCCCTGTCCCGCATTTTTGGTATGTCATTAATGTTCAAAATATTGTAACCATTTTCTTTTTGCTGATGTATATCATGCACGAGTATATTTCTCTAATTGAACATTATCAGGCAAAAATTGAGCTTCAAAATAAGGTATTGGCAGAAAAACAATCCGAATTAATCGCCACAAACAGCGTAAAAGACCAACTATTTGCCATCATTGGGCATGATTTGAACAAACCGCTTGCAAGTATCAAAGGCATGATAATGCTGCTTACCCAAAAATTATTAACCCCTGAACAGGAAATTAAATACCTCAATCAACTCACAGGCTTATTAGATTCTACGGATTTAACCCTAAAAAACCTATTAGATTGGGGGCTTCAACAAAATAAGGCTACTCAAAAAGAAAATATTTATGTGCATAATGAAGTGTTACAAAATATAGATTTATTACAAACAATCGCTACGCAAAAAAATATTGCCCTCATCAATCAAACTGCTCAAGATGTGTGTGTCTATGCAGACAAGCATCAATTTGCCTTTATATTAAGAAATCTTATTGCTAATGCCCTGAAATTCACAGAAATAGGTGGCACAGTTCAAATTTATACAACTTTTTCAGCAAACAATTATTGCTCAATTTCGATAGAAGACAACGGCGTTGGCATAAAAGAAAGTAGCCTTTCTAAGTTGTTTAGCTTAGAAAAACGCTTCACTACCAAAGGCACAGCAAAAGAAGTCGGCACAGGCTTAGGGCTGCCTTTGTGCAAGCAATTTGTGGAAAATAATGGCGGAAAATTAAGCATTGTAAGTGAAGAAGGAAAAGGGAGTATATTTTCTTTTACAGTGCCTTTGGCAGAAATACCGATTTTATCGAAGTAAACTCAAGCTCTATCCCCCTTTTGCAAGGACTTCCTGCCTTGTATGCGCCAGTACCTGCAAGTGTTCAGCCGCAGGCGGCACTTGCAGGTATCAATAAAATGCAGTCTCTGACTGCAACCCCTACATCAAACAATCTACCTCCAACAACCCCTTCCCACCTGCATAATCTATTGTACTACTATACCGATAATACTGCGATTCTGTTACAATTCCTGCTGCAACAGGGTTTCTATGAATATATTGCAGTTTTTGGAGAATAAATTTAGGACTAATTAATTCCAAAGGATGGCTATCTTGTTGCCAAAATTGATATTTCTTATTATTGGGGTTTCGCTCTCCCGCAGCCCGAAATAACCACAACATCCACCCTTTTCTACTTTCATTGCTCTCTTCTATTGCTTTGGTAATTTGAGCAGAAGTGAATTTTTTCATATCTCGCATGATTTCATGTAAGTCTGCTGTTCCATTTTTAGCAATAATCAGGTGTAAATGATTCGACATTATGCACCACGCATGAATTACTAAACCTTTTTCTTTTTGACAAAATCTCAGACTCTCTACCACGATTTCAGCATATTCTTTGCGTGTGAATACATCTACCCATCCCACAAC
>JAAFHL010000052.1:0-6601 GCA_013298365.1 Bacteroidota bacterium
GTTTATGAATATTTGCCAACATTCATTCGACACAAACGGTTTTATTTTCATTCCTGCAGTTACAAAAGAGGGAGAATTTGAGATTGTAGCTTCCGATTTAGGCGTAGGAATTGTGCAGAATATTAGAAATTATTTCTCTGAGAATATTTTTAAAAATGACGAAAATGTAATTGAATATGCAACACGAGATTGGATATCAAGTTATACTACGACTAAAAATCAAGGGCGAGGGCTTAATACAATATTAACTTCTGTCAAATTTTTAAAAGGCAAATTGAATATTTTTTGCGGCAAAGGGCATTTTCAAATGGAAGATGACATAATTTCTCTTAATCCGTTAGCGTTATCACATAAAGGAACATTCTTACATATTAACTTTAATGTCAATCAGTTATACGAAAAAGAAGAAACAGATTATTCAGATAATTTCGATTTTTAATTATGCTTACACGAATTATTGATATTACAGATGATTGGATTTCGGGCTTAGGCGGCTTGCGAGTAGGACAATATATTGACCAAACTTTTAAACAAAACAACTATCAAACGTCTATTGAATTATCTTTTTATGGGATAGAAATGATTACCCCCTCTTTTGTCAATGGTGCTTTTTTGTATGTTATGGATTTGTATGGAGATGATTTTTTCAAGGAATTTATTACCATTAAACAAATTAAACCTCAAGTAGCTTCACTTATCAAATCTTCTATTCAAGGTTACAAACCGCAGAGAGAATCTTTTTTGCAACAACTAAAAACGAAGAATATATATTGTGCCATTGATGGTAGCGATGAAAGTATAAATTTTCGGTATAAATTATATCAATCAACGCTACATAAAGACCATAATTTTTATTTTAATCCTGATGATAGTATTTTTTCAACAGAAACTTGGCAGAAAATACGATTTGCTGATGTATGTATAGGCATTGTTACACAACAATTTCTGATAGATAATATATTGAAACAAATCAATTATGCTTTAAGCCAAAATAAGCCTTGTATTTTGTTATGTATGCAAGGTATTCCTATTCATATCCCCACCGAAACACGTAACAAAGTTCAAATTATTTATTACAATCAAAACAATTATTACGAAGCCATGCGTGGACTCAATGAGCTGATTTTGAATGGTAAACAAGGCAAGAATTTGTTGGCACAAAAAGCAAAAGATGCAGATAATGCTGCGATTTTGACATTGGGAGGGGCAGCTTTTTTGGTTTTGTTATTGGGTATTTTGAATAAAAAATAATTAATTATTGATGAAATCATTATCTTTGCATTGAAAATTACAGCAAGTATTATGGCAAAAGACATTTATCACAATTTGGTAAAAGAAGCCCTCATATTAGAAGGCTGGACAATAACGCACGACCCACTTTTTCTCCCATTGACTAAGAAAAAACTTGCCATAGATATAGGTGCCGAAAAATGGATTGTGGCAGAAAATGGCAGTCAAAAAATAGCAGTAGAAGTCAAAAGTTTTACAACTATTTCTTATATTCATGAATTTCATCATGCTTTTGGGCAGTGGGAATTTTATAAATATTTGCTGGCAGAACAAGAGTCTGATAGAATATTATATTTGGCTATCCCAAAAGATGTATATCAAGATTTGATGTTAGAACCCAAAATACAAAGTTTTTTGGAAAAATATCAGGTTTCTCTTATTATTTTCGATACTTCAATCCCCATTATTACGCAATGGAAAAGCTAACACATTACAAACAATTACTTGATGACTTGCTAAGCGATTACTTGCTGCAATGTCTATTTCCAACGCCACTGATTCAAACCTATAAAGTCGCTGACCATGAAAGCGGCAATTACCTTTTGTATCGCACAGGCTGGACAAATAATACCCGCAACTATGGCTGTTTTTTGCATCTGCGCCTGCACAACGAAAAAGTGTATATAGAATATGACGGTACAGACGAAGAATTAGGCTTTGCGGGTTTGTTAGTAGCAGCAGGAATCCCAAAATCGGATATTGTATTAGAATATCATCTACCCTCAAAACGCCCTTATACGGATTTTGCGCTTGCGTAAATATTTGATACACAATTTTTTATATAAAAAATATGCACATAGAACGTCTTGAATTAAAGAATTATACAGGTTTTGAGGATTTTTCATTGGATTTTCCAAAGGGGAATTTGACGGTTTTTATTGGCGAAAATGGAAGTGGGAAGACGAGTATTTTGGAGGGTATATATAAACTTTTAAGAGATGAACCAATCGAAAATCACACATTAAAAGCTTTAAAACATATTAACACCACTAATAAGACAGTCGGTTTAACTTCTATAATCGTAGCGATAAAAAACCTTGAAAAAAATTATGTCAACATTAATATAAAAGAGAATAAAACGGGAGGATATGATGAATTTTATAATGATGCTAAAAACAATAAAATTAATAACTTATCATTATTACTTAAAGGAATTACAAATAGACGTAAATCTTTTCTTATTTATGAAACAGGCGCAAATTTTTTAATAGCTGATTTCACAAAATGGTATAAAGAATTAGCATTTTATGATTATATCATGACAAAAAAAAATAAGTCTGATTATAGTCCACAAAAAGCTGTTGAACAAGCAATTATGTGTTTCTCGGGAATAAAAATTGATAGTAAAATAGGGGAAAAAGCTACTACAGATGATTTAATTATTTATTTCGAAAAAAATGGAAGAGAGTTGTCTTTTTCCCAACTTTCTCAGGGCGAACAAAAAATGATTCATATAATCGGCAAAATTATAGACACTTTTGTTCCGCCTCTAAAAGAAGATACGGGTGACATTCTCTCCTTCTATGGCATTGTCCTCATAGACGAAATCGAAACGCACTTGCACCCACGCTGGCAGCGTGAAATGTTGCCAAATTTAACCAAAACCTTTCCAAATGTGCAGTTTATTGTAACCACTCATTCGCCACAAGTGATAAGCAGTGTGCCAAAAGAAGCTGTTTTTTTATTGAAAGATTTCAAAGCCATTCCTGTACAAAGTTTCACACAAGGCAGAGATAGCAACGCCTTACTGACAGAAGTGTTTGATGTGCCAGAACGTCCAGCAGGGGCAATGGCTTTGTTGGCGAATTTCTACCAAAGTATCAACGACAAAAAGGCAGCCGCAGCCGAGAAATATTTGCAAGAAATGCGGCTGTCTTGGGGAGAATTGGACAGTGAAGTAATAAAAGCAACTTGGGATTTTGAGGAGTTATTGAATGAAAGAGAGGAGGAAATTGCATGAAACACAACAGAAACTTTGTGTAAAGCAAGAGAGATGAGTATTTCACAAATGAAAACAAAACTTCACAAAGAAAATCCTAAAACATGGAAAAATGATACAATGTTAGCAGAAATAAGAAAACTATCTACACCTCAAATCCTAAATACAAAAGGTAATAAAGGTTTTAGCCCTTTTTGTATGGCGGTTATTTTTTATTTGAACGCAAAATGCAAGAAATAGAAGTAAAAATAATCGAAGTAAACAAGCCTGCCCTCCTCGCAAAACTTGCGGAATTAGGGGCAGAAAAGCATTTTGAAGGCGAATTGTATGCCATTTTTTGGGATACAAAAGATAGCTATTTTCGAGAAAAAAAGCAGGCTTTGCGTTTGCGGAAAGAAGGAGAGGAAGTGGTTTTGACTTTTAAAAGCCCTATTTCTTTGGAAGCTGCCAAAATCATGGAGGAATTAGAGGTAAAAGTCAGCAATTTTGAGGTGATGCGCAACATATTGATGGCTTTGGGGTATCAAAATGTAAAAAGCACACGCAAAATCCGAGAAGAATATATTTTGCAAGGCACAAAAATCGTCTTTGACCAATACCTTGATGAATTGGGCTATATCCCACTTTTCATAGAAATTGAAGCCGCTGATTTGGAAAGTCTCTATAAAGTCGTATATTTGTTGGGCTATACGGAAGACGATTGTAAGAATTGGAATACTTACGACATAGCAGATTACTACAAATATAGATGAATTTACAGGATTTATTAGCAGAAATAGACGAATTAAAGGCAGGAATTGCGCCTTTATATGAGGGGCAAAATGCCATTATTCATGCCAAATATTGGGAAGAACGAATCCGTTTAGAACTAAATTACACCTCAAATCATATAGAAGGCAGCACATTAAGCAAAGAAGAAGTAAGGCTTTTGACAGATGAAAGTCCCCAAAATTTGGAAATCATTTTTGCGAAACGCCCCCGAAAAGATATTTATGAAATGATTACACATGACAAAATCGTGTTGTATTTATTAGATGGAATGTATAGAAATGAACGTATTACGCCCACTTTTATCAAACAGTTGCACAAAGAATTGATGTATGAGCCTTATAATCGGGAAAAAAGGCGAGCAATTGGAAACTGGAAAAAAGAAGACAATGAAATCATCAATTATCGAAATGAAAAAATAGATTTTGTGCCATACGAAAAAGTAGCAGATGAAATGAGCAAATTGATAAACTTTTTGGATAATCATTTGCTGGGGGAAAATAAAGTAACATTGTTTCACCCCATTGAAATTGCTGCAAAATTTCATTTGGACTATGTTACCATTCATCCTTTTTATGATGGAAATGGACGTACAGCTCGCTTGTTTACGAATATAATTTTGGATAAATATGGCTACCCGCCTATCATTGTAGGCACAGATGAGAAGCATGAATATAGCAAAAATCTTGCTCATGCACAGGCATATGAGCAAAATCCTATCCATTTTTATCTTTTCATAGCCACAAGGGTTTTAGAAAGTTTGAAATTAAAACAACAATATTTTTCGGAAAATTATTTACCATGACAACAGCAAAAGTAACATACCTTGGCGATTTACGCACAGATGCAACACATCTCCGCTCAGGCAATAGCATTATCACAGATGCCCCTGTGGACAATCATGGCAAAGGAGAATTTTTTTCTCCGACCGATTTAGTTGCAACCGCTTTGCTCACCTGTGCTATTACCACAATTGGGCTTTCGGCTCAACTTAAAGGCTTGATTGTAGGCGATATGCAGGGAGAAATCGAAAAAATCATGTCTGCAGAGCCGCCTCGCAAAATTGCCGCCTTGAAAGGAAGCATTGTTTTTACCAACCATCAATTAGATGAAAAAGGAAAAAATATGGTGCAACATCTCGCAGATAGCTGCCCTGTTTTTAAGAGTTTGCACCCCGATGTCGAGGTAGAATTGCTATGCGAGTTTCGCTAAACCGTTTCAAAACGCAAGGCAAAGTCCCACAAACTATCATACATTTCATCAACTAAATGTAACTGATGTACTTGTGGGACATTATCTGTACGAATAAAGACCGTTTTCATACCTGCATTTCGCCCAAATTCCATGTCTGAAAAGCTATCTCCTACCATAATGGCTTGAGAAAAATCTATGTTTGGAAATTTATTTTTTGCTTGCAAAGCCATGCCTATTTTAGGTTTACGACACGCACAATTATCGCTTTTAAGGTGTGGACAACAATAAAAATCGGAGATATTTCCGCCACTTTCTGCTACAGATTTTGTCATAAATTCCATAATTTCTGCTACACTTTCCATCGAAAAATAGCCTTTGCCCACGCCTTGTTGATTGGTAACAACAAAAATATGCTCAAAATGCGGAGACAAGCGCACAATCGCTTCTAATGCTTGTGGTAGCCATTGCCATTGCAACAAATTACGCACATAATCATCTACAATACGTTGATTGATAACGCCATCTCTATCCAAAAAAAGTGTCATATATACATTTGTCCTTAAAAGTTTTGCAAAGATACACAATGATTGATATGTGAGACCATGGCTTTCTCATAAAAAAATGTTTGCATAAAAGGGCTGAATTTTACCACAAAGTTCACGAAGGTTTCACAAAAAACACAAAGATGAACAGGAAAACAGGCTACTTAGAGTTCTTTGTGTTGGCTTTTCTTTGTGAACTTTGTGGTTTTATTTTTTATGACAAAGCCGTGTATGTGAGACAAGGCGTCACCTATTGCAACAGGTGCTAAACAGGAAATTCTTGATAAAAACTTGCGAATATAGATATTTAGCCGTACCTTTGTCCCTGCATTTATAGAGTGCATATATCACTGTATTGTGGGATTTTTCCATACAAACAACTGATTTTTTATTTTTTAACTTTTTATTTTTGTCTATATGGCAGTAAAACTCAGATTGAGAAGACAAGGACGTAGCAAGGCTGCGCAGTATTCTATCGTAGCAGCAGACGCTCGCTCACCTCGTGATGGAAAATTTATCGAGAAAGTAGGATTCTACAACCCTAAAAAAGAGCCTGCAGAGCTATATTTGAATGAAGAAGTAGCTTTGAAATGGCTTGGAAGAGGTGCGCAACCTACCGATACCGTAAAATCACTTTTTCGTCATACGGGTATCAACCTTAAATTTGCTTTGATGAAACAAGGCAAATCTGAAGAAGAACAAAAACGCATTTATGACCGTTGGTGGGCAGAAAATGGCAAGAACAAAGAAGCAAAGTATGTGTTTTTAGAAGCACAAACAACGCCTAAAAAACTGTCAAATGCACCATCAGCAGAAAACACTTCTTCTGAAAGTTAATTGTTTTGGTTCTCTGACAATTTTTGTGGAG
>JAAFHL010000052.1:6611-16320 GCA_013298365.1 Bacteroidota bacterium
GTTGCAACCCCTACGTTACGCAAAAATCCACAAAAACTGTCAGAGAACCATTGTTTTCTCCTTAGGTTAAAAAAATACAGCTTAATGCAGTTTTTCTGTATTATGCTGTGTCTTTTTTAGGAGTAATTACAAAATCAACCTGGTAGGGTTTTAATTTGCTTTTCCAAAGTTCTAATTTGAGATGCAACTTCCTCACTATCAGGCTTTAAGTCTTTTGCTTTTTTGAAGTAACCTTTGGCAACTCTATATTGCTGACGTTGTGCTTCGAGGCTACAAAGTTGCAAATAAGTAGCCGCTAGATTGTTTTTATCGGTAATACCTGCTTTTACAGCTTCCATTAAATTCAATCGTGCCTCTTTGTTATTGCCTTTTCTTAGTTCAATAAAACCCAATTGCATCATATTAACACCTCTCATATCTCCTGCAATATCCGATTTTATTTCCATACTTTTTCTGATATTTGTTTCCGCAGCAGCAAAATCATTATTTACCATAGAAAGATTACTTTGCAAAGAATAATATCCCGCACGAATGGGTTTAAACAAAAATTGAGGATATTTAATCATTTTCAAATATGCCAAAGCCTGATCCATATCTCCCTGAACCACAGCATCTTGCACGAGCCGCATGGTTCCCATCATAAAATATAAAACCAAAGAAACCGCAGCAACAATATAGCACAACCATGCCGTAACAGCGTCTCTATTTAGATGAAATAATATACCGATAACCATCAAACCTACAATGATTTGAAGGCGATATAAAATGTAAAAACGTAAAACTTTCATATTTTTTGTAAAATGTTGTAGCTAATTCGCCTGCAAAGTTACTTATTTTCTCTATTAGCAAAGCATTTTCTTGCAATTATTTCATCAAATGTACTTTTAATTCTTCGACTGTATGAAAAACAATCGGACAAAGTTCATAATTTCTCAAAATACTTTTCAAGCGATATTTGAAATAAGGCTTGTACAAGTGCGGATAATCGGCACAAGAAAAGGGACGTTCTGCATAAATTGTACAAGCTTTATCCGCAAGAAAAACACAAGGTTTTTGCTTCAAAAAATCTATGTCCTCCACCAAATCGGAGTGAATATATTCTTGCGCAAAGTCAGCCGCTTCCATGCCTTTTAAGTTTGCTAAATGTGAAATTTCTTCTTTTTTGAGTTCAGGTTCTAAATTTTTGCAACAATTTGCACAAGCCAAACAATCTATACTTGCGCTCACTTCGGCGGCTATTGCAAAAACTTTTTGGTCTATTTCTGTAGAAGAAAAAACCGACAAATACTTTTTAAGTTCTTGATTTTCAATAGCTTTACTTTTTGATTTTTGCTTTATTTGGGCAATATCAATAAAAAAATCTTTTTTCATATTTTTATATAACGCTTTTCAACTTGACAGAATAGAATTAGTAATAGAAATAAAATAACTCATCAATCCCACAAATATAATACATTGATTATTAACAACTTACCCGATTATTAATTTTTCATTATTAATTTTACATAGAAAGTTCTTTCACTTTGTTCATCATTTGTACGCCATGTACAAGCGTTGCACCACCCCTAATTGCCGCAGCTACATGCACCGCTTCCATCATTTGCCCTTCTGTATAGCCTTTTTCTAAAGCATCTGCACTATACGCATCTATGCAATAGGGACATTGAACGGCATGAGAGACCGCCAAGGCAATGAGTGATTTTTCTCTTGCAGTGAGTTCACCTTCTGCAAAAACCTGCCCATAATAGGCAAAAAAGGCATCGCCTAAAGGCTTTTGAAATTCGCTAATCTTCCCAAATTTTTTGAGGTCAGCTGGATTATAATATGTGTTCATAAAAAACTGAAAATTAATGAAGCCATTTTTCACAAAAGCTATTTATTTGGTTATGAATAACCTAGCATAAAAAACAGGCTTCTCATTGATATTTATGTGAGTATTTTCGACAAATATCCGTTTTTTTTTCAAAAAAAAGAAAGAAAATTTTGTAGTTTCAATAAAACCACTTACCTTTGTATCACAATTGAATACGGAAGGCATAGCTCAGTTGGTTAGAGCGTCGGTTTGTGGTTCCGAAGGTCGTGGGTTCGAGACCCATTGCTTTCCCAGTGTTTTCATAATGTAGTAATAATAAAAAGTCGTTTCCTGTAAAAAGGAAGCGACTTTTTATTTATAATATGAGTTTACTTCTTGACTTCACCACAATATCAGAGCCTTGCGCAACAAGCACAGAAACAGGCGTTTGTGTAAGCATTTCTTGGAATGCTTTTCCATACAATTTTTCCAATTCACATGCTATTTTATACGATTTTACCGGAAAAATATCCCAACGAGGATGCCCAACTTCGTATTCAAAAGTCGTTTTATCATCTACTCGAGTATAGCCCCAATAATGTTCTGTGATAAATTCTGCCTCACTCCCCTCCCCCATCGTTATAGGTGTTGCAGCCGTTTCTACCGAAAAACGATTCCAATTTCCCTCAAATTTCCAAGCATATTCCAAATTCATGGTATCACCTGCTACTGTATGAATGTGCGACATCGGCAGCGTAACATAATGCTCCTTGTAAACAACATTTGCAACCGCAGAAACCATGAATTTAGGTACAATTTCTTTAATAAAGACTACTGCCCGTTTCCACTCATTTCCCGACTTTCTTCTCACATAAAAACGCAAATTTACTTCTTCAAAATGTGTATGAAACGGAATCGGAAGCCCCAAAAGGCGCACATTTTCAAACATAAATCCGACAAGACTCACATAATGTGTCCCATTCCATGTATCTAATTCTGTACCTTGGGGCAGATAAGGAAGCAATATTTCAGGTGAAACAGCATAATTTGCCATGACTAAATTTCGCCACGCAGCAGAAAGAAAAGTACTCGCCATAATGTTTTATTTGCAAAATGTAAAAAGACAAAATTAGACAAAATTAAGGAAATTACGATTTTATTTTACCATTTTGTGCATATTTTTTAATCAATCTGCTGTTCAATAAAATATACATTCAAAAAAAAAGGCATTTATTTTTCCCTTGTCGAAGAAAAAAAATTAACAAAAACGACATAAAAATGGCTAAAAACTGCACGTTTAATAGCTTTTTTTGCATTTATTGTAAAAAATTGAAGTTTTTTTTGATTTATTTAAAAAAAAGATGCAACTTTGGTTACATTTTTGCCGTCTATACGTATAAATGCAAATAAAACATTTTTTCCATTTTCAAGTTTAACAACAATTCTCTCATTATCGAATACGACCAATACTAACAATATTATGAAAAAATTTGGATTAATACTACTCATCGCTTGTTTAGTGACTCTCTCTTTACCTGCACAAAAAATGATGTCTTTTGTCGCTGCAGCTTCTTTTGGCGGAGGCTCTCCCACAACAACCGCACATGTATATGACATGAAAGTTTTCCCAAATCCTACAACTACGGGAAAAGTAACCATTTCATTCAATATTGCTAATCATAACGGAAATATCACTGTAAAAATGTACAACTTGATAGGCAGAGAAGTATTTGTAGAGCAAATTTCTGGGTCAGAAACAGAATATTCTAGAGATATACAACTCAATGAATTTCAATTACCTAAAGGTGTATATATTTTAGAAGTAAGTGATGGTACACAAAAGCAAACCAAAAGGGTTTCTTTCATGTAATCGTTGATTTACATCTCACTCATAGGCATAAAGAGTAGCTTGCACAAATATTTTTTTATATGTGCAAACTCCTCGTTTATAAACAACTCGTTTATTTATCTTTATAAAGTGTATTTTTTTTGCCTATTTTTAAATATACATTTTAAATACCTTTGCTGCATGTCCCACGTTTTCTGCTTTTTGTACATTCTGGGCGGAAATAAAAAAGTAGAGGCGGGGGCTATTTTTTGCGAATATTGAACCTTAATATATCTACAAAACATAAAAAAAACACTATTTCTGGGTATTTTTGCTATTATCTTAGGTAAGCTCGGCGCACAAAATTTTGATTTGGGAAGCGCGTGGTACAGTTCAAACCCTAATCGGTCATTTGTGAAACTTACTATACATTTTGCAACTAAAAACAGGAGAAAAAACCTATAATAAGCGTTTTTGTATAGAATAAAACGCTTTGCTTATTTATGGCTCAAATATATTCCTACAAGTATATTTTATACTTTGTAGGATTTTTTTTACTTTTGGAACGAAATATGCTTGTAAATGGAAACTTTACAGCATTAATACACCAATTCTCCATTAAATTTAATTTTTTCCATTCCATATTATGATTCGATATATCCTGTTGCTATTTACATTTGTCTATACCTATTTTCATTTGCCCGCACAAAAAATCATTACCGTAGGCATCGGCTATGCGTTAGATGAAAAAGACAGACCTTTTTATGTACCGATTGTGGTGCGAAATGATGAGCCTGACAAAATTGCAGCAGCAGTAGGAGAACCGATTATTTCGTTAGACGGACAAAACTTGGCTTTTTATGGAGAAGTGATGCGAGACTCAATAGCATTGCTTGCGAAAAAAAAAGAAATTAGTGCTTTATTTGGAAATTGTACAGAATGTATTTTCCGAACCGTAAATCCCGCAACAAGAGAATTGCGCATATTTGATGGCTATGCGGGTATGTTTCGCTATGCTTCCGATATGGACCCTTTATTTATGGAAGAGGATAAGTTAAAAGGAAACGAAATAGGTTTTTTAGGTTTCTCCTACAAAATGCAACTTAAACCTAATACGATTTTCTCTTTTCGTCCTGTGATACAAGAAATAAAACCTGAAAGCCCTGCCGAAAAAGCAGGCTTAAAAGTGGGCGATGAATTGACTGCCATTATTTTTTCAGATGGCATAAAAGAATCCCTATATAACACACCTCTACTTTGGGTTATTCAAAAAATGAAAGGTCCTGTTGGAACAAATTGCACCCTCATTATCAACGAAACAGAGAAAAAAACGCTAAAAAGAGCTAATTTAAGTGGTGATATTCAAAATGCCCAAATTATCAATCATTGTATAAATGGAAATTGCAAAGATGGTGAAGGAAAATCCGATAATGGCAAAGAACGTTACGAAGGTGGCTTTGCCAATTATAAGTATGAAGGCAAAGGAAAAATCTACAAATTGGATAAATTGACTTTTGAGGGAGAATTTTTAGCAGGTCAAAAAAATGGCGTAGGCATTGATTATCAGTTTGATGGCACAAAAGTAGAAGCTTCTTATATCAAAGGGAAAGCGGGAAATACGCTCAAATACACAAAACCTAACGGATATGTGTATTTTGAAGTTTGGAATGGTGCGCAAAAATCTATTTATGACAAAAACATGAAGCCCCTCACAGCAAGTGAGTTGCAACAAAAAAGCAAAAATTCAGACGTAGATGTACCGCCACCTTCTCCCGAAGAAGAAAAAATTTGTACGTATTGCAAAGGCACAGGAAAATATAAGCAATATGGGACTTGCACCGCCGAAGGTTGTGTAAAAGGGCATGTAAGCTGTGAATTGTGTAAGGGAACAGGTACTTATAAAGACACAAAAGGCAAATCTCAAACTTGTCCACGCTGCAAATATATCAGCCCTGAAATGCCACATGGTCAAAATTGTAAGGTTTGTACAGGTACAGGAATGTCAGTTATAGGAGAAAAAAATTGCGCTTTTTGTAAAGGAAAAGGGGTAAAATAAGTTTTAAAGAATAAAAAACACATCATAAATTCCCAAAATACAATATATGCGATTGTTAAAACAAAAAACAATTTTATTTTTTATAACGCAGTGCTTTTTGCATACGGCTTTTGCGCAAGCACCTTTTGCCAACTTTGATAGCTATGTACAAGCGGCTATGATAGATTGGCAGATACCTGGCATGTCGGTTGCGATTGTCAAAGATGGGAAAATCGTATATACCAAAGGTTATGGGATACGCAATATTATTTTTCCGAATGAAAAAGTAGATGAAAATACGATTTTTGCCATAGGGTCTAATACTAAAGCATTTACTGCTACAGCATTAGCATTGCTTCAACAAGAACGAAAATTGGGTTTAGATGATAAAATTCGCAAATATTTTCCTACTTTTGAAATGGAAGATAAATATGCAGCGCAAGAAATGACAGTTCGTGATTTGCTTACGCATCGTATAGGAATTGCTACGTGGAATGGCGATTTTACGCATTGGGGTTCAAAATATACGAAGGAAGAACTCATTCAAAAAATGCGCTATTTACCCACTGCCAGCAGCCTTCGCACTCGTTTTGGCTATTGTAACATTGCATATATGTTAGCAGGAGAAGTAATTCCCAAAGCAACAAAGGGCGATACGTGGGAAATGTTTTTGCAAGAACATTTTTTTGAGCCTTTGCAGATGTCTCGCACTTGCACAAGTACAAATCAACTGCCTTCTTACGACAATGTAGCGATGCCACATACTTTGTATCGGAATAATCTTGTCAAATTGCCTTGGCGAAATATAGACAATTTGGCAGCTTGTGGTAGCATCAATTCTACAGCAATAGATATGTCTCATTGGCTCATTATGCAAATGGATAGCGGGCATTATGCAGGAAAAACTGTTGTGCCTCAATTGGTTTTGACAAATACCCATATTCCACAATTTGCGATTCCTGCTTTTCCTTACAATAATCCAACTTATTCGAGTACACATTTTGCAGCGTATGGCTTAGGTTGGTTTCTTAACGACTATCAAGGCAAAATGTTGATACATCATGCAGGTGCAGTTGATGGCATGGTATCTCAAACGGCTTTTATGCCTGAAAAAAGGATAGGTTTAGTCATTTTGACCAATAGTGATTCCCACAATTTCAGCAATGCCCTGATGTATCAGATATTAGACGCATACCTTGGCAGCCCTGCTAAAGATTGGAACAAGGCAGCACTGATGGAAAAAAAACAAGAAGCCGAAGAAAATGAACCAATTGAAAGCAAAAAAAACTTGAGCAATAAACCTTCTTTGCCCATAGATGCCTATACAGGCTACTATTTGCACCCACATTATGGACAAATGACCATTCGTTTGCAAAACAAACAATTAATCGTTACCCCTTCTGCACACCCTGGTACTACGGGCAAATTGCTTGCATGGAATGGAGATGATATGATGTGTGAGTGGTCAGATTTGATGTGGGACAAAAGTTTGTTTCATTTTAGTATTCAAGATGATAAGGTCAAGTTTTTTGACATGATGACTCGCCCCGATTTGCTTGATCCGATGATGTATTTATTTGAAAAGATGGAGTAATATATCTAAGGCTGACCATTTTATTTTTAGAATAGCGACTTTAGAACTTATTTACGAATCCTATAAAATGTATCTTTGAGGACATTACCTTTGCCAAAAACACGTGAATTTACGTGTTTGGTCAAAAGAACTCATCTAAAAAAAGAGAGGTCTTGCCATATAAAAGATTTTTCATTTTTTTCTTTTTTAAATATAATTACTCAATACCCCTTACTTTTTCATTGACGAAAAGTATCCTTTTACGCATTTTTTAAAATAACAACATAGCTCCCAAAATGGGGTTATAGCAAAAGCTACAAAAACCTAATATAATCTATTTTTTTATTTATTTGAATAAAAACCTATCTTTGTAGGTGAAAATTAATATTTATTAATTTCAACAGGTCCACCATCATAATAAGTATGTTGTTTTTCTGTGCGACAGTTCGACACCGCTCATTTCTGTACACTTCGGCACAGCTCAGTGGGGGCAGCTCAATGTAACGCACTGACAAAGCACAAAATATCGGTAGAAATACGAACTTCCCGTCCCATTTTATGTTTTTTCATGCTTTGCACGAAAATTTGAGGGGAATTGGGGGGATTTATTGTTTTATAACGATATTTTATCCATTGTCATTGAGCTGCACCGAAATACAGGATAAGGGAAACAAAAATGGCAAAGACGTTGTAATTTTCACTTCTTTTTTATAAATACACAACTAACTTTAAACTAATTTACCAAACTATTACATGTTACTATTTATGGGTAATCAACACTTGCACTTGCTTAACACAAAACATCAGAAACTTTTTCCGATTTTTTTCGGAGGATTGTTCCTTTTTTTGAACGTTTGTCTCGGACAAACCACGCTTACCACAACTTTTGCCAATAACAATGGAAGTGGACAGGTTACGTTTAATTTCCAAAATACAAACACCTATCCTGTCGTTATTTCTTCTATTAGTAGTGTTTGCGGGACAAACGCTACGCAGACGGTACAGGCATGGTATAGAACAACACCGCTCACAGGTTTACCAGGTGCGCCTACGGTTGCAAATGGTTGGGTGCAGTTTGGGAGTGGTACAATTACAGGGGTAGCTAATACTACGGGCTCGGGAGCTACAGCACAAGTCTTTTTTCCAACGGGGACATCTACGCTTACGCCCCTTACGATTCCCGCAGGGGCAACGTATGCAATTAGTATTTCTTCTACCAGTTTGAGATATGGAAATATTGCCGCAGGTACATATACCATTCCTGGCGGCGGCTGCAATCTTATTACAGGAACAAATATAGGCTATGGAGGGACAGTTGCGCCTAACGCCGCTACGATTGCGCTAAGAGGTTTTATCGGCTCTGTAACGTTTATTATTCCTGTGGCAACGCCCGCAGCACCTACCCTTGCAAATACGCCTACTTGTGCGGCAGGGGCAGTTCTTGCACCTACGGGCTTGCCCGCTACAGGGGTAACATGGTATTGGCAAACCGCTGCAACAGGTACAAGTACCGCACAAATTGCAGCAACTCCTACAACCGCTACAAATTTGACGGTTTTTTCTAATACGACCTACTTTTTGCGGGCGCAAGATAATGCTTCGGGGGCTTGGTCAGGGGCTTCTTCCATTGTCGTTTCCACAATTCCTACGGGACCCGCAAATCCACCTACTCCTACGGCAGCAATCAATCCTGCTTGCGCACCTGGTACAACGATTAGCTCAAGCACTGCACCCGCAGGGAGTACTTATTATTGGCAAAGCGGTGCGATAGGGACAAGTACAGCGCAGGTTGCCGATAATGGTACGACAAATACGCCTTTGTCTGTTACGACAACAGGCACTTATCATGTACGTGCGCAAGACAATACGAGTTTGTGTTGGTCGGCAGGTACAAGCAGTTTGCCTGTAACAGTTTTGACACCCATTGTAGGCACAGCAAATGTGCAGCAAATTACAGGTTGTGGCGGAGCGGGGTCAATTACCGTAAATGTAAATGCCAGCAGCAATACTTGGTATGCCAATGATTTTAGTTCCACTACCATCAATGCCACAGATGTCCAACTTTTTGGAACGCCTCTGGCAAATATTACAGGTGGAACACTTGTACTTACGGCAGCCGCTAATTCGCAAAGTGGGGCAATACAGGTCAACAATCCCAATGGCATCAATAGCAATACTTTCACCGTTGATTTTGATTTGATTACGGTTGGACCGCAAGGGGCTGATGGATTGAGTTATAGTTTTGGGGGAGACGTTGTACCACTCCCAACAGGAACAGGAAACGGTGCTACTACCACTGCACCCGAAAATGGAAGCGGTTCTTTCTTGAAATTAGCTTTTGATGCCTATACAAATGCGACAAATACAAATGGGGTTTATTTGATGTATGGTTGCACAACCTTGAATCAAGCACCTGCAACCGCAGGCGTTTTGGGCTATTCTCCCAATGTGTCTTGGACAGGCGGAAATAATAGCCATCTG
>JAAFHL010000520.1:0-781 GCA_013298365.1 Bacteroidota bacterium
GTAGGCTACACAGGCACAACGATTTACACAGATACGATGAGCCTAAATGCCGTCTTTGCCAATCTGCCCGCAGGTGCGTATAGCATCAGGGTTTCGGCTTGCGGAATCAGTGCCGTTTCCACAGGCATTGTGTTTGATGCGCCGCCGCTTACACCAAACTACGGATATTTCTGCGACAGCACCTTGCATTTAAGCACTGCATGTTTGGCAGGGGCAAACTACTCATGGACAAATGCGGCTGGTACTTACAATAGCAATTTGTGCAATCCTGTGTTAGATAGCATCAATGGCGGAATGTATTTCTTAACGGTTTCTACCCCAAATTGCACGCTGTTATCTAATGCACAACTCATTGTGCCGCCATACAATGCAGGTAGCAGTACAACCCCTACGCCTACCTTTACGCCAATGCTTACAGGCGGCATTACCCCTCCCCTTCCTATCACTTTGCAAGGTAGCAATTTCAATCCTTCCAATTACTGGTGGATAGATTCCTTTGCACAAGTTTCGCCTATCACAGGCATTATGTCCAATATTGCCATTGATTCTGCAAACGACCAAGTCTTGATGACAGTGGACCAAATCAATGTACCAGGAATAATGTATTACTATCAAGTGCAGTTTAGAAGTGATTATGGGACTTGCCTATTGAGGGTAGATTCCTTCCTTTTGGCATTGCCTTTGGCGAGCATAGAGATAGCTATGCAGGCAAATGCGCTTGAACATGAAGGGAAAATGCGGGTGCAGTTGGATTGGGAAACCATTGGACAGGTGGAAAATG
>JAAFHL010000520.1:791-3409 GCA_013298365.1 Bacteroidota bacterium
CAAATCAAGTTCAATTAATCGGAGATAATATCCCTGCTAATCAGGCAAGTAAATATTATTTCGTGGACAAATATTTACCAATACTTGCTTGCGGAGATAGCATATTATATGCGGTAAAATGGATAGATGCCAACCTAAATACGGTTGCTACTGATGCAACAGAGGTTTCTATTTTCCCACAAAACTACCAAATCTATCCCAACCCTGCATCAGAATGGCTACAAATTGAAGCAGCTTGTGAAGCCACAAACAGCAGCATTTTGCTTCATTTGTACAATGCCATCGGACAAGAAATGGCTTTGCCTGAAATGCGGATAGAAAATAGGTTGATGCAATTATCCGTCAAAAACCTGCCCGAAGGCGTGTATTTCTTGCGCATTATCAATGGCGAAGGAAATGCGATAGAACAGAAATTTGTAAAGAAAAACTAAATATGTCAAATGCAGCCGTTATTGAACGAAAATGTCAATAACGGCTGCAAGTTAGTTAAATATATCACAATCATGGATTTACCTAAAATAAATACAGGGCAGTATCTTTTAATTCGTGCAGAAACTTGTTAAGGTTGTCCATTCTGCAAGAATCCAGAAAACTGATACTGAATCACTTAGCTTTTCTGGATTCTTGCAGAATGGTTATTGAGCTTGTCGAAATATGGCTATCTTATTTTTCACCTGTTCCTTAATTCATAAATTTTCAACCTGACAAAGTAGAATGGCTTTCTCATAAAAAATACTTTAATAAAAATATCTAATTTTACCACAAAGTTCACAAAGTAATGCAGATAAAATAAGATACGAATTTGCGTTATTGCCCCGTTAGGGGCAAAATATCGGTAGAAAATAATAAATCGCCCCAGATTCGTCCAAATTTTTCGTGCAAGCACGAAAAAACGAATAAAATGGGGGAATATTTGCACATATTTCTACCGATATTTTGTGCCTACGGCACAGAAAAACGCACAAATAATGATCATTAAAATTCGTACTTTATTTTATTTCCATTCCAAAGGGTTCACAAAGAACACAAAAATGGATAGAAAAATAGGCTACTTTGTGTTCTTTGTGTTAGTTTTTCTTTGTGAACTTTGTGGTTTAAGTTTTTATGAGAAAGCCATGGACAAAGTAGAACTAAGCATGTATTTTTTGCAAAAAATGCCTACCTTTGCACAAATAATAGTCAATATTCACATATATGCAATTCACACAAATAAAGCCATTTGAAGCCTTAAACAAGGCATATCGCAGACAGAACCTTACGGAAGACCAAATAAATTTGTTTAAAAAGAATTTGCATATCCTTTTTAATGACTGTGATAATGCCGAAAGGAAAAATGAACATGAGGAGCATTTTAAAAATATTGTTTCTGATTTTTTGAAAGATACTTACTTTAAGGGTAGCCATTTTATTAATATCGAAAAACGAAAAGATTTAGTGATTCACAACGATAAAACGGCTGCCTCAAATGTGGCGGTGATTATCGAAGTGAAGCGTCCAAGTAACAAAACAGAAATGCTCACAAAGGAAAAGGCAAATGCCAAAGCCTTGCATGAGTTGTTACATTATTATTTGCAAGAACGCTATCTTAATGATAATAAGGAAGTTAAACATTTGATAATTACCAATATTTATGAATGGTATATATTTGATGGCGCAGATTTTGAGCGTTTCTTTTTTGATAATCCTATTCTCAAAAAACAATATAAGGAGTGGAATGAGGGCGTATTTGGCGTAAATAAAACAGATTGGTTTTATCAAGAAATCGCAAAACCTTTTATTGAAAAGGAGTTGCCCGAATTATCTTGCACGTATTTTAACCTAAAAGAGATAGAAGTAGCTACCAAAAAAGCAGACAATACAGACGACCATAAACTCATAGATTTTTATAAAATACTATCCGCAGAACATTTGCTCAAAAAACCTTTTGAAAACGATAGCAACAGCCTAAATAAAGATTTTTACAATGAGTTGCTGCATATTTTGGGACTCGAAGAAACCAATGATATAGGCAAAAAATTGATTGTGAGAAAAGGGGAAGGGCGGCGAAATGAGGGTTCTTTCTTGGAAAATACGCTTAATTTACTAAAAATTAGAAACCGATTAAGTGCCTTTGAAAACCCAGCAGAATTTGGCGAAACAGAAGAAGAACAACTATTTAGTTTGGGTTTGGAATTGTGTATAACATGGTTAAATCGTATTTTATTTTTGAAATTATTGGAAGGACAGCTAATCAAATATCATAAAGGCGACAAGGCTTATATGTTTTTGAATAATGAGAAAATCAAAGATTTTGATGAATTAAATGAGTTGTTTTTTGAGGTATTAGCTGTGCCGATTGAGGAACGAACAAAGTCTGTAAGCGAAAAATATGGTAATTTGCCTTATTTGAACAGTTCTTTGTTTGAAGAAAGCGAAATTGAAAGAAATGCTTTATTGGTTTCGCATTTAAAAGACCGTTTAAAGATGCCAATTTTTGCACAAACGGTGTTGAAAGATAGTACAGGCAAAAAAATCACAGGACAGAAAAAGACACTTTCATATTTGTTTGAATTTCTTGATGCCTATAATTTTGAAAGTGATAGCACCGCCAAAATTCAAAAACAGCCTAAAAATGTAAT
>JAAFHL010000521.1 GCA_013298365.1 Bacteroidota bacterium
AGAATCGAGTTGCACAACAGATGAAGTGACTGAAAATCCGTTACCTGTTGGCGCAATTTGCGCCAACAAAATACCATTTGAACGCAAAGTTGGAATCACTTTTGAATCTGTATTGTAGCCCACAATTGCACGAGCATTGGGGTTGTTTGCCCCTACTTCTCGGGCATCAGAGGTCGCCCTAATTGACTCTATTTCCTCTAAACCCAAATTAGAATTGAGGATAATAAAACCAGGATAAAGGTGTTTTCCGCTAATATCAATGATTTTTCCTCCTTCCAAAACACTTAATCCTTTACCTATTTTGCGAATTTTACCTTTTTCAATTAAAATATCTACATCTTCTAACAGTGTTGCATTTCCAGTGTGTAAGATGGCGTGTTGCAGCAAAATAGGCTCTTTTTGTGCAGGTGCGGGCGAAGGCGTAATTTGTGCATATATAAGATTTAATATGCTGATAATGAATGTGAACGTTAATGTATGTTTCATGATTATTGGTATTTAGATAGAATGTAATATATTTGATTAAACCTTTTCGGTTTTCAAATATGCAAAAATAAAAGCAAACATAAAGATTAAATCTACCACGCCTCCCATAAACACATTAGGCATAATTTCTTTAAAAAAGTACAGGTATAAGCACAAAAAACCGAAACCTGCTTTTTCTAAAATTGTTCCTAACATAATCAATCTGTATCTTTTTATGTCAGAAGCAATGAGAAAAAAAGTAACCTGCCACGCAATTGCGATAAGTACAAAACCATACATAAATTCCTTGTGTGTGATTTCGGGCGGATAAGGCGCAAATAGTTGGTCTGCAATAAAAAGCTGAGGCAAAAGTACTAACAAACCATAAATGCCTGCAATTTGGTAAATTCGTTGAATCGTTTTCCCCATGATAAATAATGAATTATTAAGGTGTTAATTTGTTACTGTGTTTTTATGGATAGTTAAAATGGTTAAAATTTCCATTTTTAATCTTTCATCCTTAATTTTTAATTTCCTGCTATCAACTTCAAATGATGTTCTGTATGATAGATGGTAAAATACATAAGTTCCCGCAGCGTGATTTTGCCAAGCAAAGGATGTGGCGCAATTAATATATCTAAATCTTGTTCTGTAAAACTTTGTAAATACTTGATAAGAAGATTTTTATGTTTTTCGTAATCGGCTAACAATCTGTTTTTTTGAGCAAGCACAATGGTTTTAGGCACAAAGCGTCCGGTAGCTACGCCGCCATTTGCTAATTTATCGGTATATCGCTGCACCAATTCTGTATAACTTCGAGAAGGACGATTAGCTTTGCCAAGTATCCAAGC
This sequence comes from Bacteroidota bacterium, assembly GCA_013298365.1. GTDB lineage: Bacteria > Bacteroidota > Bacteroidia > J057 > J057 > JAAFHL01. The sequence goes on from JAAFHL010000521.1 coordinate 1,317, forward strand.
TATGACAAATTTTGGAAGGATAAATGCTTGATTAATAGGCGCAACAGATGCTATCAAGTGCACCAAGTGCTGCCCCACTGACCACTTCCGATTTGGATTTTCTTCAAATTGATTGTCAGGTGTTTTTGCAACTTGTAAAGCAAAGTCCTTAAATTTTTTGTCTAATAATTGACATATTTCGGAAATGGAAAGTTGTTGCATGGTGTAAGGAATTAATAATGAAGAATTGATAATGAAAAAATAGATAAAATTTTGATAATGAATAAATTGAATTATTTTTGTAGGGGTTCAGGCACTGAACCCCTACTGTCAATCTGCGTGGAACAAACAAAGTTATTTGTTGCGCGACAAATGTACAATTAAAAAATAGAAACTACCAAACCATCATGCGCAAGGGTAATATTTTCGGGAAGAATTGCCGAAACTGCAGCATGTTTTCCCAATAAATGACTGATATGGGTAAAATATGTTTTTTTTGCCTGAATTTTTTCTGCCATTTGTATCGCTTCGTCCAAGCTAAAATGAGAATGATGTGGCGTAATTCGTAAAGCATTGATTACAAGCGTATCTAAGCCTTTCAGTTTATCCAAAGATTCAGGAGAAATATAACTTGCATCTGTTATATAAGCAAAATTGCGGTAGCGATAACCCAAAACCGTCATTTTTGCATGGAGAACAGGAATCGGTTTTAATAAAATGGAACACGCCTCAAAATCGTTTTCGCCATCAATTTGATGCACTTCTATTTCGGGTGCGCCGGGATATTTTTCAGTAGCAAAAATATAAGGGTATTCTCCATGTAAAGACTTGATTGTCATTTTATTTGCATATACATGAATGGCTTTATGACACAAAAAATTGAAAGGACGAACATCATCTAAACCCGCAGTATGGTCTTTGTGTGGGTGTGTAAAAACAACTGCATCAATGTCTTTTACCTTTTCCCGCAACATCTGAAAACGAAAATCGGGTCCTGTATCAAAAATAATGGTTTTACCTTCGGCTTGCAACATGCCTGATGCCCGCAGCCGATTGTCGTATGGGTCTTGCGACTGGCAGATATCGCAAGGGCAGGCAATCACAGGAATTCCTTGAGATGTACCTGTTCCTAAAAATGTGAATGTCAAAATAGTGGTAGTATTAATTTTGGTTTTATAACCCTTTTTTGAGAGAAATTGTTTTTATGTTTGGCGAAAAGATTGTCCTGTTCCTTGCCTATTAATACAGTGTCGCTCTCTTAATTCTACTTTGTCAGGTTAAAAAATAAGGTTTATCGAAAATTATTACGGGTTATTCACTTGTGCCATTCCTTGATAAAAATAGCGTGGGTCGTAGTTGATAGTCCCTCTATCTTCCCCAAAAGTGGCATTATATTGAAAAGGAATGATTTCTTTGCCTGTTTTATCTATAAAAACCCAGAGATTTTCATGCTTAACTTTTGCAAGCCCTCCATGAAATTCATATACAAGCGCATAATCATTTGCTAAAGCAATAGGATAAGATTGCCCGAAAATGGCTATCCCATAAAACGATAAAAATATATATAGGTATTTTTTCATTGTTTTTCATTTTCACAAAAGTAAATGCCTGAATATCAGTATATATTTAATAAACAGGCATTTACATATAAACTAAAATGTTATTTCAACATCGCCTTACCTGTAATTTTTATGACTGTTTTCACAGGTTTTGGTGCAGGGGTATATGTCCAAGGCATAAAGAAAATAAGTTGTTGCGTTTGCGGATTGTAATACGCTTTTGTGTTATCATTTTCAGGCGTGCTTGTTACAATCACCAATTTTTGCTTACCAATCGTAATCGAAAGCGGTGCAGAAGCAATGTTATTTATTCCCCACAAAAAGTTACGCTGTGTAGGCATTTCTGCATAGCCACCTTTGGGCGTAAGCGTAATTTCTATTTTTTCTGCACTGTTTTTTCCTTGAAATTGAAGCAAAGCAGCAGCTCCACCTTCCTCACTATCAGGGGTTTTGCCATTGTCTGTATATAAAGTATATGCCGAACTTGGCGTTGTAATATCAGGGAAGTATTCATTATCAAAGTATCTGCTTTGTAATCAGACGTGTGGTTTACA
>JAAFHL010000522.1 GCA_013298365.1 Bacteroidota bacterium
GACTGTGCAAATTCAGATTTGAGCTACATTTATAATACCTGCGACACCACAAAATACGACCACATTCGGATTGGCGGCATGGAAACTGATGCAAATGGAACGCTTTGGATTGCGAATAGTGAAGCGCAACAGCGTTTGCAAGCACTTACTAAAGAAGGTACTTGGTACAATATGCGCACCTCTTTTGTTTCGCCAAGTGCACAGCTAATAGGCTTACTGATAGATGATTACAATAACAAATGGGTACTCCGCCGTAGAGAGTTGCCAATTACTTATAATGATAAAAACACCCCTGAAAATACCTTAGATGATGTTACTGCTACCGTTTTTCCGCCACAAGATGTAAAAGATGATTTGCTTCGTTTCAATGAGGTGTTTTCTTTTGCTAAAGACAGAGACGGCGATATTTGGCTCGGAACAGACAGGGGAATACGGATTGTGTACAGCAATTTTTTGGCTGAAATGGCACAAGGCAAAAGTGTAGAGGCACGTGCGCCTATCTATGATGGCTTCCCTTTACTACGTTCACAGGCGGTAAACGCAATCGCTGTTGATGGTGGCAATCGTAAATGGATAGGCACAAGCGAAGGTGTATTTTGGGTAAGCCCCGATGGAGATAAGATTTATGAACATTTTACCACCGAAAATAGCCCCTTAATTTCCAATTTCATCAATCATATTGCCATAGACAACGAAACAGGCGAGGTGTTTTTTGGTACAGCAAAAGGAATCATTAGCTATCGTGCGGGTGCAACAGAGGGTAAAACGCCTTGTACAGATGTTTCTGTTTTTCCAAATCCCATTTTCTCCGATTTTGCAGGACAAGTGAGTATTCAGGGCTCTGCGGAAGAATCTGTTGTAAAAATCGTATCTATTAGTGGCATGTTGGTGCGAGAACTCAACTCCGCAGGTGGCACAAGCCTTTGGGACGGCAGAGACATACAAGGCAACAAAGTAGCTTCGGGCGTTTATTTGGTGCTGATAGCACAAAAGAATGGCGAAAATGCTTGTATTGGCAAATTTACGGTAATTAATCGGTAGTTTTTCGGTCAGATAAAGCAAGTTTTGTGCCTTATTAACTGCGATTCTGGAGAATCGCAGTACAGCAAAAATAACCCTAGTTCCTTTAAGTCTTAGCCGAAGGCGTGACTAAAAGGGAACAATAAGTTGAAGTTTACAGACTTCAACTTATTTTTTCCTTTTAAGTGAACTGCTTAGTTAGACACACTTCAACACCGCTCAGTACGTACCAAAGTGGAGACCTTAGCTTTTTCTTCTATCTCGTAGGAATAAAATGTCGGTAGAAAAAGAATAAATCGCCCAACCCGTTCTTTATTTTTCGTGCTTGCACGAAAAAATGGGTAAAAATGGGGGAATCTTGATATGCTACCAATATTTTGTGCCTACGGCACAGTAGGTCTCCACTTTGGTACATCACCAAAAAATTATGGCGTCGGTCGTTAAAAGAAGTCGAAACGCCACAGATTCTACAGGCTCACTGACCACCATATCACTGTCATATTATTGGTGTTTCGACTTCGCTCAACGACCAATATTTAGGTAAATTACTATGTAATTTTAGCCTAATTTTTTCAAAAAAAACATGCCAAGTTTTTATGAGAAAGCCATGGATTATACTGCTCTTATTCTGTTATTTCATTACTGCTTGTAATCAAAAAATATGCTATCAAAATATTGACTTTGAATTTGTAAGCGCACTTTCTTTGTTTCGAGAAAAAGCAAAAGGCAAAAACAAAATCACATAGAACAAGAGCATTAGAAATTCCCCTCTCACAATATACCAGGGCCATTCGCCCAAGGCATCAAGCAAACTCGCTTTTTCAGGCTTTGCGCAAGTGTAGAAATAGTTGGAATCAAGTACATAATTAACCCCACTTACGGCAAAAAGATAGACATTTGTAGCCAAAAAAGCCTTCCAAATGCTGTGCTTATTAGGTCGCATTCCATACACCACAATGGCATACACAATCGCTAACACCAATCCTGTATGTCCAATAAAATAGCGAAAAAAGCCAAAATGCGGGAAATTATGCGACAAATCGGGCGTAATCGTAGCCTGCAAAGTACCCGCAAAAACCCAAAAATACATCACTTCAAACCATTTGAAGGAGCGATGTTGTACAACACTCAAAATGATGATATTACAAAAATAACAGAGTTGCAGCGGCAAATGAATTTTTATATCGAATGTGCCTGCCGCTATTTCAAGCAAAACCGAACCTATCCAACTGATAATAACTATCCAACCGATGGCTTTTCCAATGGAAAGTTGTACTTCAGGTGAACAATATTTTTTAGCATATAAAGGCAAAAAGACACAAATCAACAAACTCATTATCAATACAATAAGATGACTTGTACCAAATAAGGTAAAAGTTAAATGAGAGTTAATGTATTGATAGAAAGGATTATTATTATTCATAAATACAGTTAAAAAATGTGAAGTGATAAATTTTGCGCTAATATCTGTTTTTTTACAGAATATTCCCTATCATTTTCATTTTTTCTTATCTTTGCAGTTCCAAACCAAACATCTATGACTGCCAAACAACTTATACAACACGCACGTGCAACCCAAGCTACCGTCTTAGACCTTGACAACTATGGACTTACTTAACTCCCTGACCTTAGCAGACTTGACCATGTGAAGACGCTTATCTTGGGTTCTTATTATTGGGAATGGGAGAAAAATACTATCAAGCAAATCGAAAAACGTACTCAAAACAAAGGTAAATGTAAATAAATTATTGAGTTAGTGGCAATACTTGAAAAAAGTCCATTTTTGTATCTCAAAGTGATAACAGCATATATTCATCTGTTTTTTCTGTATAGATTTCCCATTAGGAATGAAGAATATTTCGGCAAGCTCAACACAAATAAATAAACGGATAATATATCTTAAAATTGAGGCAAAGCCGCAAAGAAAACAAAATCAATACTTTAGCTGACGCCACTGCGTTGCATTGAGTTGACCACACTAAGCTGTGTCGAAGCGTGCCGAAATGAGCTGTAGGCGAAATGTGCGACAAACCGCCACACAATCCATTAGCATTAGAAATTAGTAAACAAAGTTATTGTTATTTTTGAAAAGGTGAAATAGAAATAATATCGAAAATATGACTTTTTTTCTTTTAAATTGCAGCAAAAGAAAAAAAAAGCGTAATTTCGCAGCCTAAAAATAATTACATATCTACTAATATGTCTGAAGTTCAAGTGCTTACACCGCCGAATAGCGAATTATTCGCTTCAATCTCTCAATTCGACCATGAATTAGTCTTGTTTTGCAATGATAATACAACAGGACTAAAAGCAATTATTGCTGTTCATAATACAACATTAGGTCCTGCTTTAGGGGGCTTGCGTATGTGGAATTACAAA
>JAAFHL010000523.1 GCA_013298365.1 Bacteroidota bacterium
TCTCCTTTTGTATATGATTTTTGTATCAAAGTGTTGCCCAATAGTCGTACAAAAGTAGGCGAAAATATTGAAAATTTGCGCAAAAACTTGTTAAAAGATAATCGGAAACTCTTGCTGACCGATTTTGGTGCAGGTATGTTGGGCAAGGAAGCCGTAAAAAAAGAAAAAACAGTCACACAAATTGCGCAAAGTTCAGCACGCAGACGTAAAGAAGGGGAGTTTTTGTTTCGCTTATGTCAGCATTATCAGCCTCAAAATGCCTTGGAATTAGGTACAAATTTGGGTATTTCTACCTTGTATCAAGCCGCAGCGATTCCACAAAGTCGTTTTGTGAGTTTAGAAGGTGCGCAAGAATTAGCGGCGATTGCAAAGCAGCATTTTGATGCTTTTTCCCTTTCGCCTGAAATTATCGTGGGGGAGTTTTCGGAAAGTTTAACTCAGAAAATGAATTTAGCAAGCTATCGCCCTGACTATGTTTTTGTAGATGGCAATCACCGTTATGAAGCGACAATCGCATATTTTAAACAGTTTTTGCCACACATTCCCGATGGCGGTATCATGGTTTTTGACGATATTTATTGGTCGCCAGGTATGAAAAAGGCTTGGGAGGAAATTATTGAACATGAAGATGTAACGGTAAGTATAGATATTTTTTGGTTTGGCATCTGTTTTATTCGTAGAAAACAGGCAAAAGAGCATTTTAAATTGCGCTTTTAGGCATAAAACCGCCCTTCTTCCCCTACCTATCAAGTTGAAGTGATTACGCTAATCTCATGTCCATGCAATGGTTTTTCTCCCTATCTATATTTTTGAAATAAATCCTTATATTTTTATGAAAAAGCGATGAAACGCTAGATAGCAATTTTAGGTTTTCTAACCCTTTTTGTAGATTATGCCTTGAAAGTAACGATTTTCTGTATAAAGCAGGCTTTAATATACAGAAAATCGCAAAAATGGTCAAAACGCTCTTGTTCATATATAAATGGATATTAATACATGGCTTCACTAAGCTAAATTAAGAAAAATATATTTACTGTAACAGTAAAACTATTTTATAATTTGTATAGATAAATACATTTATATTTGCTTATAACATATTTTTTGATACTAAAATATGCTCATCATGTTTAGTACGTGTTCTTCTGTGCCATAGTTCGACACTGCTCACTAACGCAGAACCTACAATTATTTATAGAAATGGGCTAAAGCCGCATTTCTATAAATAATTGGCATCAAAAAGCCTTTGGGCATTTTGTGATTCATTGCAGTTCGACTTTAGCCAACGATAACCTCTTATGGTGGTGGGATAACTTTGGCATACATCACTATCCTGATGCGCAAAATATCCTTATATTATGTGATGCTGGGGGGGAAATAGCTACCGACATCATGCCTTTAAAAAGGACTTACTCATAGTGGCAGAAATGATTGGAAAAGATATTTTGATAGCACATTATCCCTCATACACTTCAAAGTGGAATCCCATTGAACACCGTTTATTTGCACATGTCCATAAAGCAGTGGAAGATGTCATTTTTACTGATTTGAACATTATTCAGACTTTAATAGAAAAAACATATACCAGCACTGGATTAAAGGTCTTTGCTAGAATGGTCGATAAAGATTATCCCATTGGAATCAAAACCGACAAGGATATGATTGACTATAACAGAATCCGATTTCATCCAAATTTATTGGGATTATCTTATCAAATTTTAGCCTAAAATCGGTACTTTATTTTATTTCCATTCCCTTTCTTTTCAAAATAACGTCATAAAAGTAGTAAAAGAGTGATAATAAGAAAAACTCTATGTTCCTGCCGCTTTGCCTGTGAAGGCAAAGCGGTTTTTTTGTGTGCATAACGCTTTTTCACCGTTTTGAAGGTTTGTGTTTCGTTTTGCTATACACAAACCGTTCAAAAGTAAAAAGCCCTGCACTAAGGCAAGGTTTTTCTTGTGTTTTTGCTCTTGAAGCCTTCGCTTCTATGCTTGAAGCAGATGATTGCGCACAATTTAGCTAAATACCTCAAAGCGGCTGTATAAATGTCTATAAATAGATTTTTAATTTGAGGGGACTCCTTTTTGCCTTTTTACAATACCAAGTTCGCTGAAACATCTTCTTTTGGCTTAAATTGTGTTATTGAACTTTTTTTGTTTTTAAGGGATAAAAAAGCTGAGGCTATCCTTTTTGGACAGCCTCAGTTTTTTGGGTAGCATCTGCTTCTAGTATCTAACCTATCAAAGCCCGAAAATCATCTTCTGACAAAATCGTAACTTTCTCTTTTTCAGCTTTTTCTATCTTAGAAGGACCTGCTTCTGCGCCAGCTATCAAGTACGTAACTTTTTTGGTAACGCCACTTTTCACTTCGCCGCCTTGCGACTCGATATATTCCTTCAAGCCATCTCTTGTATAGTGAACAAATGTACCCGAAATAACAAAACTTTTGCCTGCTAAAAGATTGCCTACGGGCGTTTTAGGTGCCTCGCCCACCATTTGCAAGCCAGCATTTTCCAATCTTTGCAAAATGAGTTGATTTGCAGGTTCATCTAAAAAGGCTTTTACTGTTTTTGCCGTTGTCTCACCCACATCTGTAACGTTTGTCAATTCTTCTACGCTTGCTGCTTTCATCGCCGCAAGGCTGCCAAAATGTTTTGCCAATTTCTTTGCCCCAGATGAGCCTACATGTCTGATTCCCAAGGCAAATAGCACTTTTTCAAACGGAATTTTCTTGCTATTTTCCAAAGCGGCAAGCAAGTTTTTGGCAGAAGTGTCGCCAAATTTATCCAATTTTAATAAGTCTTCGTGTTTCAAATCATACAAATCCGCATAGTTTTTCACCAAATTTGCATCTACTAATTTCGATACAATTTCTGTCCCAAGCCCATCAATATTTAGGGCTTTTCTGTGGGCAAAATGCTCTATTTTTCCTTTTAATTGCGTAGGACAGCCATTTTCATTGAAGCAAAAATAATTGACTTCCTTTTCGGGGCGCACTAATTCTGTCTTACAATCGGGACAATGTGTGATAAATTCAATGGGTTTTGCGCCTTCGGCACGCTTGGCAACACTGGTAATTTTAGGAATAATTTCGCCACCTTTTTCGATATTTACCACATCATCATTGTGCAAATCCAAACGCAAAATCTCATCTGCATTGTGAATAGACGCTCTTTTTACAATCGTTCCTGCCAATAAAACAGGTTCTAAATTTGCGACAGGCGTAATTTTCCCTGTTCTACCTACTTGAAAATCAACGCTTAATAGTTTTGTGGTAATGCTTGCCGCAGGATATTTGAAGGCAATCGCCCAACGTGGCGTTTTGGACGTATAGCCAATTTCACCTCTCATGCCCACTTCATTTACCTTAATCACAATGCCATCTATGTCATA
>JAAFHL010000524.1 GCA_013298365.1 Bacteroidota bacterium
TTATTATAATCTTTGAAAAAATTATTTATCAGGGCAACCACAAGGGATTGCCCCGACAGAAAAAAAATCTTACCTTCTCATATTATTATTCATTTTATGACAAAACACACTTACAAACAAACAGAAATTGGGCTTATCCCAAGTGATTGGAAGGTTACCAAATTAAAGAAAGTAGTTACCCTTATTAATGGGAAAGCGTATAAACAGGAAGAATTATTGCTTTCAGGTAAATACAAAGTATTAAGAGTTGGAAACTTTTTTTCCAATAATTCTTGGTATTATTCTGATTTGGAATTAGAAGAAAATAAGTATGTACTAAATGGGGACTTAATGTATGCCTGGTCTGCCTCATTTGGACCAAGATTTTGGAATGAAGAAAAAACCGTTTACCATTATCATATATGGAAAGTAATAACAAGTGATAAGATTGATAAGACCTTTCTATTTCACTTATTTGAATTTCATAAAGAACAAATATTAAATCAAAGCCAAGGCGGTACAATGTTTCATATTACAAAAGGAGATATGGAAGCAAGATTTTTACCCCTTCCCCCCACCCTCGCCGAACAAACCGCCATAGCCACCGCCCTAAGCGATACAGATGCCTTGATAAGCAGCCTATCAAGCCTCATCACCAAAAAACGCAATATCAAGCAAGGGGCTATGCAAAAACTCCTGCAACCGAAAGAGGGCTGGGAAATTAGAACATATGGGGAAACTTTTGATTTCTTAGTAACAGCAACCTACTCAAGAGCAGAATTAACAGAAAATGATGAAATTGCGTATGTTCATTATGGAGATATTCATACAAAATGGAACTCTTTTTTAGATTTTTCAAAAAATAATCTGCCTACTATTCCAAAAGAACAGTTAAAAAATTATCCATTTATAAAAGAAGGAGATATAATCATGGCTGATGCTTCGGAAGATTATTTAGGGGTTGGCGAAAGTATTGAAATTAAAAATATAGGTAATAAAAAAGCAATAGCAGGTTTACATACATTTTTATTGAGAGATAGAAAGAGTGTTTTTTTTAATGGATTTAAAGGCTACCTCCATAAAAGTAAAATAATAAAGAGCCAAATAGAACGATTAGCATCTGGCTTAAAAGTATATGGAATTTCAAAGTATAATTTAAAAAATGTTAAAATTCCAATTCCACCTTTTGAAGAACAAACCCGAATCGCCACCATTCTCTCCGACATGGATGCACAAATAGCGAGCTTGGAGCAGCAACTGGCGAAATACAAGCACATCAAGCAAGGCATGATGCAAAATTTATTAACAGGAAAAATACGTCTGCATCAGGATTTGCAGGATTCAAAGATTAACAAGATTAAAACGGAAACAATATGACACCTGCAAGGATTAACAAGATGAATGTAACTAAACATAATTCAGACGACAATAATTTTTAACATCTTATATTCTTAAAATAATGAATCTGACACTTGACGAAATTACGTATAAAATAAACGGTTGTGCCATGAAAGTGCATAATACATTGGGCAATGGCTTTCAGGAAGTCATTTATCAAAGGTGTTTGGCGATTGAAATGGGAAGATCAGGCTTGTTTTTTGGCAGAGAAGTAGAACAAACCATTTTTTATGATGGCATTGAAGTCGGCACACGCAGAGCAGACTTTGTGGTGGAGGGAAAAGTAATCGTGGAATTGAAAGCCGTAATAAATTTGGAAGACGTTCATTTGGCACAAGCCAAAAACTATGTAGTAGCTTACGACTTTCCCATTGGTCTTTTAATCAATTTTGGGGCAACAAGTTTACAATTCAAAAAAGTATTCAATAAAAAATATCAGGACTACAATAATCCTGAAAATCCTAAAATCATTAAATCCTGATTCAGACAATGAGTAAAGTAGGCGAAAGAGAACGCATCACACAAGACCGAATTGTAACCCTATTTACCGACCCAAGTAAATTGGCTTACAACTATCTCGGCAACTGGGAAGAAAGAGAAAACAATAGCAATATTGAAGAAGCGGAGCTACGAAAGTATTTGCAAAAAACAGGTAAATACAGCGAAGCCTTGATAAACAAAGCGATTTTTGAGCTAAAAAAAGTCGCTCATATCAGCAGCCATGAAGATTTATATGAGCCGAACAAAAAGGTCTATGAAATGCTTCGTTATGGCACTTCGCATCGTACAGAGGCACTTAGCAAGCCTGAAACCGTTCATTTTATAGATTGGCAAAATCCCTTAGCCAACGATTTTGCCCTTGCCCAAGAGGTTACCATCAAAGACAAAAAAGAACGCAGACCTGATATAGTATTGTATATCAATGGCATAGCGATTGGGGTATTTGAGTTAAAAAAAGCAAGCGTTGCTGCCAGTGAAGGCATAAGGCAAAATCTTAGCAATCAATTACATCTATTCAATAAGCCCTTTTTTACGACCATTCAATTTGTGTTAGCAGGAAATGACAGCAATGGTTTGTATTATGGCACAACCAAAACCGAAGAAAAGTTTTTTTTGAAATGGAAAGAAGAGGGTGATGTCTATGATGCAGATGCGATTTTGAGAGAATGGACGTATTGATAGGGAGACGATTAGGGATAAAAAGACAAAGTCTTACTGCTATTTTTCATATAAGTAGCTACGGCTCACTACAAACCTGGCTTTGCGTGAATTTTTAGTATAAATTATCTGTTAATTCATTTTTTTACAAAATAGTTTTTTTTTCGTATTAAAATCCTTTATTTTGCAGTAACATTTTCCCCAAAACCTACATCAACACATATCTAACCTTGATATTATACCATGCAAGTAAATAACATTAGCGAAGTCATAGACATGCTGGACGAAATCATGCAGCAAGCCGCCAAAAACAACAGCCCTTTGGGGTATTTTCCCGCTTTGTATAGAAAAGTAACCATCGAAATTCGCCGCCGAATACAATGTGAGCAGTTTGAAGATTGCGCCCGCATGGAGCGTTTAGATGTTGCCTTTGCCAATCGCTATTTTCAGGCATATCACGATTATCATCAAGAAAAAGCCATCTCTCAATCATGGAAAATCGCTTTTGAAGCCAGCAAAGATGAAAGGGTGAGTGTATTACAGCATTTATTTTTAGGCATCAATGCACATATTTGCTTGGATTTGGGCGTAGCTTCCGCACAACTCCTGCCAGGAAAAGCCATTTTTTCGCTTAAAAATGATTTTAATTTGGTGAGTGAAGTATTGGCAAGTATGACCGATTTTGTGCAAGACGATGTAGCAGATTTCTGGACTCCCATGAAAATCATTGACTTAATCGGCGGCAAATATGATGAGAAATTTGCGGATTGGGTCATTCATTCCGCAAGAAAACAGGCTTGGGAAGTTGCTACACGTTTTCATACACAAGCCGAAAGTGCGCATCTTACCA
>JAAFHL010000525.1 GCA_013298365.1 Bacteroidota bacterium
CACAAGAAATCGAAATACTATCGGCAACGAAATGAGAAAAGATTGGGCAAAAATAGGGGAAAGTACACCTATCTATGAGCTTGGTGACTTGGAGTTAATCATAAATTTGGAGGCAAACAAAAATCTTGATGGCAAGCCTACGGTTTCTTTTCAAATAAAAAACATTGACCCAAGATTGGAAAAATACAAGGAAGTTATCGCCTCAACGTTAAATAAAGTAAGATGGGAAAATGATGATGAAACAAGAGCTTCGGGCAAAGCTTTGTATGAATATAAACAAAATTGTCTGCTTGGGGGCGTGATGTTTGCAAATTTGAAGGATTTGTTGGCATTGCGAGATGAAATTGGAAAATACAAAAATTTCACTTTGAAGAAAAAAATTCCTTTACAAGCACATATAGACAAGGATTTATATTACAAAAAAGTGGGCTTAATAAACAATTATTCCTTTGACAAAGCTACTTGGGAGGCAGACAAAAAGTTTTTTGCAGCTAATTTCAAAAAGGCAGAAAATAGCAAGGCTTCTTTTTTTGACAATTTAATCGCAGAAATTCAGGCAAAAAAAGATGAATTAATGAACGCATACACAGCACATTATGCCGTATCTTATCTTTTTACTGCCAATCAAATGGGCTGGATAAACTGCGACAAATTCGACCAGTATTCCCTCGAAAGAACGGATTTGATGGTAAAATACGAAAATAAAAATAATATGGACGTAAAACTCATTTTATCGGACGATAGAAGTCTATTACCTGGCAGAGACATGGGCAAAAATGTGGTTTTTGGGGCATTGCCCAAAGGCAGAAAAGCAGTGGTGATGGCGACAAAAATATTGAATGATATGCCTTATTTTGCCTTCAAAGAAGTTAGACTTGGTGAAGACCGAAAAGTAGAAATGACAAACTATCGTCAAATGAGCATGGACGAGTTGCAAAAAGAGTTGATTCGCTTGGGGATTGCGTCTTAGGAATTAATAATGAAAAGTTAATAATTAAAAAATAAAATAAAGTGTTGTTTATCCCTATTTTAAAACAAAAAAATTCAATATATCTGCTACTTTTGTTTTTCTTATTCTGTATTTCGGTACATATAAAAAAATGGGGGACATGCTGATGAATTAGCACTTTATTTTATTTGCATTATATTTTCGCATAAAAACCGCTGATTTTCGCATCTTATTTGCGAAAATCAGCGGTTAAATTTATTTGGAGATTGAACAGGAAAATCTCCTTATCTTCGCTGCAAAAAACATGAAGCATTTTTATTTTCTCCTCTTAATATTAGCGACTTATGTTATTCCTGCACAAACAAATGCGGAATTGTGGCAAAAAACAAGTGTTTATCAAATTTATCCTCGCTCTTATTATGACAGTAATGGCGATGGTATAGGTGATTTGAACGGAATTATCCAAAAATTGGATTATATTCAACGTTTAGGGTATGAGACGATATGGATTTCGCCTTATACCCAAAGTCCTCAAAAGGATTTTGGGTATGATATCAGCAATTACCGAGAGATTGCGGCGGAATATGGGGTAATGGCGGATTTTGATAGCTTGGTTGCTGCTGTGCATGGAAGGGGAATGAAATTACTATTTGACCTTGTGCTTAATCACCCTTCTATTGAGCATGATTGGTTTAAAGCCGCTGCAAGTGCTGAAACAAATGAGAAGACTGATTTGGTATATTTGGCAGAAAGGACGTGGGAAAAAAGGTATGCGACCGCCTAATAATTGGCTTTCTATGACAGGCAAGAAAGCCTGGGTATATGATAGTACACGTAAGGCTTTTTATTATGCCGCTTTTTTGCCTTTTCAATCAGACTTGAATTATTACAACCCTGAAGTTAAAGCGGAAATGTTAGATATTGCTCGTTTTTAGCTCGAAAAAGGGGTTGATGGGTTTCGTTTAGACATTATCAATGCTATCTGTGAAAATCCTGAACAACCAAACAACCCCTTGAGTTGGCAAATATTTCCCAGAGAGTACCGCTATAATGCAGGTATAGAATTAGGCTTGAGCAGGTATTTTTAAGCCATTTTTTTCGCATAATCCTCTATATAAAGGCAGAGATATGCAGAATTTCATTTTTTTCTCAAAGCCTATCATTTTCTTTTGTTTCTTCCCAAATAAAAAGCGAAATTTGCACCCGGTTTCATCATTTTATCGCCATTTTTTTCTTAAACAATGAGTAAAGAAGTTTTTATTATCTCCGCAACAAGAACGCCGCTTGGTACATTTGGTGGTGGACTTGCTGGTATAAGTGCCACAAAATTAGGGGCTGCTGCTATCAAAGGCGCTGTAGAAAAGGCTGCTATCAATGCCAATGACATCAGTGAGGTGTTTATGGGCAATGTGATTTCTGCAAATTTGGGACAAGCTCCTGCTCGTCAGGCGGCTATTTTTGGGGGTTTGCCCAATCACGTAGATTGTACAACCATCAATAAAGTATGTGCTTCGGGTATGAAAGCAGTTATGTTGGGGGCGCAAACGATTTTGGTAGGACATAATGACTTGGTAGTTGCAGGGGGAATGGAAAATATGTCTGCTGTGCCTTTTTATTTAGAACAAGCACGTTATGGCTACAAATATGGCAATAATACCTTGTTTGATGGTTTGGTAAAAGATGGTTTGACAGACGTTTATAATGGACAAGCCATGGGCGTTTGTGCTGAATTGTGTGCCAAAGAATATAGCATCACGCGTGAAATGCAAGATGCTTATGCCATTGAATCTTACGAACGTTCTGCTGCTGCGGCAGGTGCGGGTAAATTTGATGCAGAAAAAACGGCGGTAATGATTCCGCAAAGAAAAGGAGAACCTGTAGCGTTCTTGCAAGATGAAGAATATAGCAAGGTATTTTTTGATAAAATACCTACCTTAAATCCTGTTTTCCAAAAAGATGGAACGGTAACAGCGGCAAATGCTTCTACCATGAATGATGGTGCGGCAGCTTTGGTGTTGGCAAGTGGCGAGTATGTGAGAGCGAACAATATCAAACCAATTGCACGCATTGTGAGCTATGCAGATGCGGCGCAAGCCCCAGAGTGGTTTACAACTGCGCCTGCTAAGGCTTTGCCAAAGGCAGTAGAAAAAGCAGGTTTGACGATGAATGACATAGATTTCTTTGAAATAAATGAGGCTTTTGCCGTGGTTTCTTTGGCAAATATGCAATTGATGAACTTAGATGCAGCAAAAGTAAATGTATATGGTGGTGCAGTTTCTTTGGGACATCCACTTGGTGCATCTGGCGCACGTATTTTGGTTACTTTGTTGAATGTATTGCGTCAAGAAGGGGGCAGATATGGAGCAGCTGGGATTTGTAATGGTGGTGGAGCTGCCTCGGCAGTAGTGGTGGAGTTGTTGTAATTCCTTGCTG
>JAAFHL010000526.1 GCA_013298365.1 Bacteroidota bacterium
GCAATCGACATGGACGAGCAAGAACCTATTTTAATTTATTCATTACCATGCTATTAGGAGGACTTTGGCATGGGGCTGCTATGCGTTTTATTTTGTGGGGCGCATTGCATGGGATAGGTTTAGCGATAGATAAATTTTTGAAAGAATTTGTTTTCATCTCAAAAAGCAAAAGGATAGTTCCCCTTTGGCAACAACATAGCAAGCACATTTTGGGCGTATTATTCACCTTTCATTTTGTCTGTTTTTGTTGGATATTTTTCCGAGCCGAAAGTATGAAAGTTGCCACAGATGTTTTGACGCAAATCATCTTCCATTTTAATGGGCAGATTTTTCCGAAATTTATCGAAGGCTACGCAGGTATTTTGGCATTAATGATTATAGGCTATGTATTGCATTTTATCCCACAACACATCACACAAAAAGCAGAAGATGCGGTTACTTCACTGGGGTTTTCTGCAAAAATAATGCTCATCGTAGCCATGATAGTTTTGATTGTACAATTCAAATCGTCTGAAATACAACCGTTTATCTATTTTCAATTTTAATAGAAAATGGCTTTCTCATAAAAAAATACTTTAATAAAAATGGCTAATTTTACCACAAAGTTCACAAAGGCTTCACAAAGAACACAAAATGGATAGAAAAATAAGCTACTTTGTGTTCTTTGTGTTAGTTTTTCTTTGTGAACTTTGTGGTTTAAGTTTTTATGAGAAAGCCATGTTTAATAAAAAGTGCGTTTTTCTAAACGCTCTTTTTTGCCTATTTTTGCAAAAAAAAATATCATGCCACTACATCCACTTATCATACACTTCCCCATTGTTTTTATCCTCATTGCTTGCGCAGGATATGCTTGGTATATGCTCAAAGAAGATGCTTTTGCCTTACAAGCAGCGATTTATGCGCATATTGGCGGCATTGTGGGTTTTGCGCTTGCGATTATTACAGGGCAATGGGCAGAAGCCGATACGCCACACACACCTGCTATTCACGAGATGATAGAACAACATGGCTTGCTCTCTTGGGTGAGTGTTTGGCTCTTTGCCTTGCTATATGTCTGGCAATTGTTGCGGATAAAAAAAATGCTGCATTGGGAAAAATGGCTTTTTGTCGCTATTTTTGTAGGAGGAACGGGTGTAATGGGCTTTTCTGCACATCTTGGGGGCAGAATGGTGTATGAAAAAGGAGCAGGTGTATTGCCCATGAAAGAGATAAATATGCAAGAAGTGAAAAAAACGCCCTAATTTAACGGAGATTTTTCCTTACAAAAATAACATGTTTTCATTCGATAAAGCCAGAACACGTATTACATTAGCGATTATTACCCTCCTACTTATAGGTGGTACTTTGCTGTATTCCAACTATTTAGCAGACCAATTAGCGAGTAAAGAAAAAAATGCCGCTTTGTTATGGGCAAATGCTATCAAGTTATTGGGGGGAAATGATTCGATTGATGCGTATCAACAATTTGTGTTTGAAATCATTCAAGATTCTGTTTCTCAAATCCCAGGCATTTTGACCGATTCGGCAGGTAATTATGTTTCTGACATGAACCTTTCTTTTCGTGAAAATATTCCCGAAACAGAAAGACAACAGAAAATTGCAAAAATGATGCAAATGATGGAAGTTTTGCAAGTAAGTCAGCAGCAAAAAGTCTATTATGGCGAGTCGCCTGTGCTTACACAACTGCGTTGGTATCCTTATTTTCAAGTAATTGTCGCAAGTATTTTTTTGGGAATCGTCTTACTCGGTTTTACGGTGGCAAAACGAAATGAACAAAATAAAATTTGGGTGGGATTGGCAAAAGAAACCGCACATCAATTAGGTACACCTGTTTCGAGTTTGATGGCATGGATGGATATTTTGCGTGCCAAGTTTGAAGATGACCCTGAGGAGATGGAAATGGTAGAGGACATGGAACATGATATTTTTCGATTGAACAATATCGCAGAACGTTTTTCCAAAATTGGTTCAAAACCTGAATTGAAACCTTTGGTGATGGCAGATTTATTGGAAAAAGCCGCAGGTTATATGCGCAAACGAATGGGTTCAAAAATTTCACTCACAGTAGATAATCAAATTCGCCCCGAAAGCATGGTAGAAATCAATGCGCAACTGTTTGAATGGGTGATAGAAAATTTGCTCAAAAATGCCTTAGATGCCATGGAAGGCAAGGCGGGGCAAATCTATATCAAGGCGATGGAAAGAGAAAAAGAAGTGATTATAGATATTTCGGATACGGGCAAAGGAATGCCCAATCATTTATTTAGAAAAGTATTTGAGCCAGGTTTTACCACCAAAAAAAGAGGTTGGGGCTTGGGATTGAGCCTTTCTAAGCGCATTATTGAAATGTATCACGAAGGGAAAATCTTTGTCAAAGAAGCAGAAGTAGGCAAAGGCACAACGTTTAGAATCATTTTACCCAAATAATTATTTCACTTTTTCATGCAACCTTTCTACCTATTTCCGCCTCTTATACACGCATACACAATATTTGTACACGCTTGTTAAATTGTCTTTGGTAGTTAGGATAAATAATGTGTAATATTACGTCATCAAAATTTTACAACATTTCATTTTCTAATCCACAGACATACATGATAAAATAGCTACCTACATTTCCACCGCCTCAAACACATAGATTATGAAGCGTTTTAAAGTTATTGCTCAATTGTTTTTCGCACTACTCGTGCTTACCGCCTTGTTCCATACACTTACCTCAACCCAAAAAGGTAATTTACCAAAATCTTCGCTACGTACCAAAGAATGGAGTGGCGAAAAAATGGACTCGATGCCCAAAGCCTTGAAAGAGGCTGTATTAAAGTATAAGTTCCATTCCTAAATATAGTTCATTTTCGGTTTTTCGTTGATGAGGTGAATCCTTTTATGCTTATAAGCATGAAAGGATTTTTTGTGGAGATGCTAAAAGACGTGAAGCATTTATGTACAAAATGCCGCTTATTTTCTTGACGAAAACAAGCGGCAAAAAAGTAGGCTACAATTAATGCAGCAACTTCACACTTTCCACGCCTTTTTCTGTATAAACCTTCAAAAAATACAAACCTTTGGGCAGCCCTGCTAATGAAAGGGTAACTGCTTGTGTGGGAGATGTATAGTGATGATTTTGTACTGTCTGCCCCAAAGCATTGCATATACTTATCTGCTGAAAGGTAATATCAGGAGAACTAATATTGACGGTGCTTTGTGCAGGATTAGGGTAGATAGTAATATTGCTTTGCGGTAACACAGGGCTAAATATACCCGTAGCGAGCGAATAGCGAGCGATATTTTTGCAAGCTACGCCATTTATCTGGGTAAAACCACCGCCAAAATAAAAATCGCCATTCCAAACCGTAATAGCCCTAATTCCTCCTTGAAAAGGA
>JAAFHL010000527.1 GCA_013298365.1 Bacteroidota bacterium
CCAATGAATTGCTACTATTGATAGTGCCATTGAGTCCTAGATTGCCATCACACCAAGTTACTGCACCCCCATTTACTATGCTTCCGTTGTCATATAAATGACTTCGGATAATATAGTTGCTATTAGGGAGTGCAATAATCCCTAATGAGCCAATTTTGTCATTTGCACTAATGCCCTTGACAACACTGATAAGGCTGTGAGTTGCACCATTATAAAGATAAACTGCGCCTATATCTACGATTCCACCCTCGTCATAATTTGGGTCTGTGATTACATAATTGCCATTGTTGAGTATCACTACAGATGTACCAAACTTTCCACTTCCAGTAGGTCCTACTATATCGGTTGTTTGTGCATAGAAGTGAATGGGCAAGTACATATTGAAAATAAGTAAAATAAAGAAAATTGTTCTCATAAACTGAATGTGTTAAAAAGAAAATTGAGTGAATATGTTGTTTTGCCTTTTGCTGATTTGGGCGTGTTTCTAAGCACAAAGTACCGAATTTCGCTCCAAATGAGGGTTTCAGTATGTGCCCAAAAGGTTTCTATATCTGCCAATCTATCAAAAATAAAGGCAAAAAAGACGGTTTAGCTAGTTTTTCAATCCGCTAAACTGCCTTTTTTGCAGTCTTTTACTTTAACACTTCGGAAGGTCTTATCCCAAAATATTTTTTGAAAGTGGTCGCAAAATGTTTTGCGTTAGGAAAACCCACCCTGCTCGCTACCTCATTTACATTATATTTTTTGGACAACAACAACTCCTTAGCTTTCTTCATGCGATAGTGCCGCACATATTCCATAATAGGTTGTTGGGTAAGGGCAATCATTTTGCGGTGCAATTGGGAGCGACTCAAAAAGAAAACATCTATGAAATATTCAACATTTAAGTCTTCATTGTCTAGGTTGTTTTCTATGTGCTGCCCTAATTTTAAGAGAAATGCTTGGTCCAATTCGGAAAGTACTATGCCCATTTCTTGGCTTTCAATGTTCTCTTTTTCGGGGGAAATAGGGCTGTATTTTGCTTGCAAAAGGCTACGAAGCTGTATCAATTTTTGCACCCGCAGCAATAACTCTTCACTGTTAAAAGGTTTTCCTATATACTCATCTGCGCCTATTTGCAAGCCTTTCAGTTTGCTATCTAAGGAACTTTTAGCTGTGAGCAATACTATTGGGATATGCGAAGTGCGTATATCATTTTTCAAAATATCGGTTAATTCATACCCATCTTTTTCGGGCATCATCACATCAGAAATAATCAAATCTGGTGTATATTCGTAGGCTTTTTCAATTCCTTCTGCCCCATTTTTTGCGGTAATTACTTGATAACCTTGTGTTTGTAACATGCTTTGAATAAATAATAACATGTCATTATTATCTTCCACAAGCAAAACAATATTATCCTCATTAACATAATGATTTTCGGGTAGCGTGATTTTTTCGGGAGCTTGCAAAAGAAGTTGTTGATGCGCAATGAGGGGCATTTCTAAGGCTATTTTTTCTTGAATAGGAAGATTTATGGTAAAAATACTCCCTTTTCCAAGTTCACTTTTCACTTCAATATTTCCTTGCATCAAGGCTACCAATTCTTTGACCAAAGCCAAACCGATTCCCGTTCCTTCTCGCTTGCGTGTAGAGCTGTTGTCGGCTTGATAAAAACGGCTAAATATTTGATTCAGTGTGTCTTCACTCATTCCTATTCCCGTATCTTCTACCACAATACGAAATTGATTGTCAATAATGGTTGTGCTAAATAGAATTTTTGTACCATCTTCCGAAAACTTAAACGCATTAGAAAGCAAATTATGGATAATTTTTTCTACTTTGTCTTTGTCAAAAGTAAAAGCAGGAATTTGAGGAGGGTGTTGCCACGCAAAATGTCGGTTTTTTTGCATCGCCAGGTTCAAAAAAGATTCATAAATAGGTTGTATAAACCACAATATATCTCCGGTATAGGCTTCTACTTTCATGCTTCCACTTTCCAATTTAGCCAAATCCAAGAGTTGATTCACCAATTCTAACAAGCGTTTACTATTATTTTCAATAATAATAGCGTTTTGCTGATGCGTTGTTCCGCCTAATTGCTGTACTAACTGTCGAGCAGGCTCCAAAATAAGCGTTAGCGGTGTACGAAATTCATGGGTTATATTTGAGAAAAAACGACTTTTTAGCGTATCTAATGCCGCCAAACGTTCGGCTTCTTTTTGTTCTGTACGCAATTCCTGCGCAAGTAAATTCTTTTTGTTGCGTTGTCTATAATAAAGAAAATATCCCCCAATTAAGGCTAACACAAGCAACAATGATACAAGTGCAATCACAAAACGAGCATTTTGTACTTGTTCTTTTGCCAACTCTGCCGAAAGTTTATTTTTTTGAGAATCATACTTTATCGCAAACTCTTTTGCTTTATCTTCTACATTTTTCTTGTCAAACTCTTTTTTCCTTTCACTCGAAATATAAAGATGCCGAAACGCCGACTCATAATCTCCTAACAAAGTGTCGGCTGCCATTCTACTCCAATATAAATTCATTTTGGGTACTAAACCCAATGAATGACAGTTGTCCAACAAATGTTTCGCTTTTTCAAAATAAAAAGCTACTTCTTTGGCTTGTTTTTTCCCACCCTCAATAATGCAAATAGTTGAATAGGAAGAAATTAAGGCACTCGTATCTTTCCCATTAAAACGCATCGTATATGCCAAATCTTGAAACGCCAAAGGTTCTGCTGCTTCAAAGTTCTGTAATTTAAGCATATTGTAAGCCATCATACCTGCCGCAACGCCAAGCCAAACACTATCTCGTGGCTGTCTGACATAATGACTTACCCTGCGCAAATATTCACATGCAGCTTCAAATTTTTTTGCCCGTTTGAGAATAATGCCCATTTTGGTCAGTAAGTTATTACACTCATACATACTTGGCTCTTTATCAATGTATTGCAAACCTTCTTTGAAGCATTTTTCTGCGGTTTCATTTTCAGATGCCAAAAGATAATAAGCACCTAACACGCCTAGTCTTCCTGCTGCAAAGATAATTTTATCATACCCTATTCTTCGATAAAGAAGGTCAGCTTTGAGCAAATAAGTAGAGGCTTCTTCTTTTTTATCCTCAATTCTATACAAATGATAGCCCATACGATGCCATACATCTGCCTCAAATCGAGGACAATCTTTGAGATTCAGAAGCGGAAGAGATTGCAGTATTTTTCTGTATAACTTGCCAGCGAACGCATTATTTTGTTGCCCACCTCTATCTAAATAAAGGGCTTGTAAATAATCGCTAAAAATATTCAATGCTTGATTATGGCTTTTTTGGGCATAGTTCCGAATAATTTGTATGTGTTGATAGGCGGAAACGGAGTCTTGAGCCTCCCA
>JAAFHL010000528.1 GCA_013298365.1 Bacteroidota bacterium
TACCACAGCTTTTGGGTCGTTACTATATCTCAGACAAATTTGCTTTACGTGCAAGAATTGGCTTAGATATGATAAATCTGTCAAGCAGTTATGATAACACTACTGCAGATGACAGACCTATCGTTCCTGTTACAGCAGACTCAGTAATTGATACCCGTTTTAAAGCAGCTAATTTCAGCCTATTTCCAGGTCTTGAATATCACTTAGCTTCTCCTGCTACTAAAATGGACCCGTATGTAGGTGTTGAATTAGGACTTTCATACATAGGTACAACTACGGACAAAAATACCACAAAAATCAATACTTTTGATGCAACAAATGGTACACAATTATCAAACTATTTTGCGACTACTACCATTACTACCCCTGGTGGAATTGGTTTTGATGGAAATGCAATCTTAGGTTTCAACTATTTCTTCTCTGACAACTTTGCGCTTGGTGCGGAATATACAATTGGTACTACTTATACACAAGTAGGTGGTTTAACAACTAAAACCATTACAGGTACACAAGGTCCTGGTACAAACTTTGCCCCAATTGATGTACTTCAACAATATCAAACCGAAGCATCTGAAATGAACTCAAAAGTTCGTTCTACAGGTGGGGTAAATATTTCTATCTTCTGGTAAGAAATAGAAAAAAAACATAATTTTGCCGCTTGAAATCATTTTCAAGCGGTTTTTTTTGTAAATTTGCAACATGAACAAAGACTTTACTTATACAACTCGCCAAAATAATGAGATTTCTATTACCGTTTATGGCGTAGAAAAATGGGGACAACAGCCTTGTATCCTATATATTCATGGTTTCAAAGGTTTCAAAGATTGGGGCTTTGTGCCGTATATAGGCGAAAAGTTTGCTGCAAACGATTTTTGTTTTGTATGTTTCAACTTTTCGCATAATGGAATTGGGGAAGACAAAACAGTTTTTTCCGAATTAAATAAATTTGCCCAAAATACGCTTTCTTTGGAAGTAAGTGAGGCAAAAGAAATGATTCAACTTTGTGTTGCGAGCAAATTATTTGGCGATTTTAATGATAAACCGATTGGCGTGTTAGGGCATAGTAGGGGAGGAGGGATTAGCATTTTGGCGACAAGTGAAAATCCAGACGTTGCAGCACTAACAACTTGGGCTTCTGTATGTACTTTTGAAAGATATGAAAAGCAGTTAAAAGCCGATTGGCGAACAAAAGGATATATAGATGTGCCGAATATACGCACAGGGCAGATTTTTAGCATGAATACGCCTTTTTTAGAGGATATAGAAAAAAATGCTAAAACGAGTCTCAGTGTTTTGAATCATGTCAAAAATCTTCATAAGCCACTATTCATTATTCATGGCGATAGAGATACCTGTGTCCCTTTCTTTGAGGCGGAACAATTAAATGTATATGCTTATCCCAATACGACACAGTATTATCTAATAGCAAATGCTGACCATACACTCGGCGCAACACACCCTTTTGTGGGTACAACCCCGCATTTAGAAGATGCCCTAGCGAGAAGTATTGCGTTTTTTCAAAAAAACTTGTAAATCAATAGCGATTTGTCTATTTTTGCGGCGTGAATTGATGCCTTTGACATAAAGGCATGATTCATAAGGTTTAGTTCCTATTTTTTTAATCTGTTATAATCTGTATCTTGTATGGAATTGATGTTCAAAGACGTTACAGACCGAATCCTTAAATCTTTTTTTAATGCGTATAAAGAATTAGGTTTTGGTTTTTCTAAAGACGTATATGAAAATGCAATGCTTGTGGAATTGAATGACTTAGGGGCAAAAAGCCAAGTGCGCCGAGTCATAAGAGTATTTTATAAGGAACTGCAAGTCGGCGAATATACCGCAGACATCATCGTTGATGACTCTGTGCTGCTTGTGATTAGGGCTGTAGAAACGACTTCTGAGCAAGACGAGTATCAACTCATTAACATACTCAAAGCTACAGGCATAGAAGTGGGAATGTTGCTTAATTTTGGCAAAAAACCTGAATTTAAACGCAAAGTTTTTATGAAAAGAAGACCTATTGTTTAAAAAATATTTTTTTACCTAAACCCATTCCGTAAGCAATTGCAACAGCTAACATTTGGCTACGTGTCCTTACTGAATGGATTTTTTATGTCTTTTTAAGCAAGCCTGCTGCTGATATGAATTTTTTATCCCATTTTTATTTAGATAGACAAGTTGAAAACGCCCCTTTTATTGTGGGTGTGTGTACCCCTGACCTTGTTTCGCTATATAGTAGAGAAATTCGTATCAAACATTTGCCCGTTTTACCTGCTCATTCGAGTCATTATATTTCTTTTACAGAAGGCATTCAAAGACATTTTCAAGCTGATAAGGTTTTTCATAGTAGCCCTTTTTTTTTAGCCGAAACCGAAAATGTAAGTCGTTTTCTCAATCATTATTTTGCTGAAATTCCGTTAAAACGCTCTTTTTTTGTGGCGCATGTCTTGGTAGAATTAATGATTGATAAGGTTTTAATTGCAAATGATAAAAAACTAATTCCCGACTTCTACCATCATTTTCATACAGTAGGCTATATACACATTGCCGAAATGACACAAATTGCGGTAAAAAAGCAGATAGATAATTATGCCCCTTTTATTCAAAAATTTCTGCAAAACCAATACCTTTATCATTATGCGGAATATGACTATATAATATACGTCTTGCAAAGAATTGTGCGCCGAGTCGGTATCACAGACACCGACTATCTTAATAGTTCCCTTTTTAGAGATTATTTGATAGAATATGAAATGCAATTATCGCCAAAAGTGCCACATTTGTTCCATTTTATGCAAAAAGAAATGCCTTTTTGAAATAGATTGTATTTTTAATACTGAAAAATAAACGATATAAACATCTTATTTCCAATATTTTAAATTGTAAAACCACATATTGAATACGTAAGATTTAAAAATAATTGATATTGACATCTCAATTTCCCTACCTATCTTTGTGTATTGAAATTTATATCAATGTACAAATTAATTTTATTTATTATGAATCGCAACGTATTTCTACTCGCTTTATCGTTCTTGTTGATGCCGTTTATGACATGGGGGCAAAGCTTGCCTGCATATATTCATGGCACAGTTACACACGCAAGTTCAGGCGCACCTATTTCGGGCGCAATGGTACTTATTCAAGCAGATAGCATGGGCTTTTTTGGTGGCTACACTGCTGTAGTTATCACAAATTCAAATGGAGTGTATGCTGACACAGTTAATGGTCCCGCAAATGGTACAGGCATACATGCTTCTACCGCAGATTCATGCAATGGTATTACGTTAATCCAAAACTTTACGTATGCCTTAGGTGCTGTAAATAACTTTACAGCCGATTTCGCTATCTGCGCCAATACA
>JAAFHL010000529.1:0-2082 GCA_013298365.1 Bacteroidota bacterium
GAATATGTAAATGGGGCATGGGCAAATATTTCAGGGGGAACAGGAAATAGTTTTACTACCCCTACGCTTACCGCAACCCGACAATACAGAGCCTTTGTTGCTTGTTCTGAAAGTGGTTGTGGAACAGCTTACTCAAATACAGGCATATTAACCATTAATGCAGTCCCAACTGTAACCACAAATGCACCTACTACTGTAGGTTGTGAAGGCGTTTCTAAAACCATTACCGCAAGTGGCGCAAATACTTATATCTGGTCGCCAAGTACAGGACTTAACACGACAAGTGGCGCAACGGTTATTGCAACGCCAAGTATCAGCACAACCTACACCGTTACAGGTACAAACACGACAACAGGTTGCTCAAATACCGCAACGGCAAGCATTACCGTTATTCCTGACCCGATAGTGAGTATTAGCGGACCGAGTTCGGTTACATCAGGCGCAACGGCTACACTCACAAGTACCGCCACAGGTGGAACAGGGACTTGTGTGTATCAATGGCAAAGCAGTACAAATGGCACTACATGGAGCAGTATTTCTGGCGCAAATAGTAGCAACTACACAACGCCAGCTCTTACAACTGCGAGACACTACCGTTTGACACTTACATGCAATGGAACTGCTTGTAATGCAGCCACTTCTAATGTCTTGCAAATCAGCATTATTGCGATAAAAGAAACAGACATAAAAGGGGATAGTAATTTTGTTACCCTTCCCGAAGTCTTATTGTTGGATAAAGGAAATCCTGCGGCAATCAATATTTTCCCCAATCCTACCCAAGACCTTTTGAATGTAGCATTGAGCAATCTTGCGCAAGGGGCAGAAATTAGCTTACGTCTTTTTGATGCAACAGGCAAACTTGTATCAACCTATAACGCAGTTGCTATCAGTGATTCATACACCACACAATTACGTTTAGGGCAACTTGCTATCGGCTTGTATTCCTTAGAAGTGAGAATTGATGATACCGTCAATACCTATAAAGTGGCGAAAGAGTAACGCAGGTTTGTGCAAATAAACACTTGTTATATCTCCAAATTAGCTGATTTAGGGCAAAACTAAGCTTTATTCTTAGGTTTGCCCTTTTTTTAGGGAATGTTTGGAAAATAAGCATTTATAGGCATCTTTCATTTTGCTGTAGCATAGGCTTTAGCCTGTGCCAAAACATAGCAACACAGGCTAAAGCCTATGTTACCTTTCATTACTTGTGAAAGATGCTCATTGACGCTTCTTTTTATCGTATTTAGGAAAAAAAATGAAGAAAAAACCGTATCTTTGCGCCGAAATTCAGAACTCATCACTCATAATTCATACATAAAATGAGCATTATCGAAAACATCATTGCCCGTGAAATCTTAGATTCTCGTGGCAATCCTACGGTAGAGGTAGAAGTAATTACTTCCGATGGCGTAGTTGGGCGTGCAGCTGTGCCTTCTGGGGCGAGTACGGGCGAGCATGAAGCAATTGAGCTTCGTGATGGCGACAAAAATCGCTATATGGGCAAAGGCGTGCTTAAAGCAGTGGAAAATGTGAATGAAACCATTGCCGATGCTTTGACGGGTTTTCCAGTTACAGATCAAGCCGAAATAGACAAGATTTTGATTGCTTTAGACGGCACACACAATAAGGCAAAATTGGGCGCAAATGCGATTTTGGGCGTTTCTTTGGCGGTAGCAAAAGCAGCAGCAGCAACCGTTGGGCAGCCTTTGTATCGCTATGTGGGTGGTACAAATGCCCGCTATTTGCCTGTACCAATGATGAATATTATCAATGGGGGAAGTCATGCAGATAATTCCGTTGATTTTCAAGAGTTTATGATTCTTCCTTTGGGTGCAGAATCTTTTTCAGAAGCTTTGAGAATGGGAACAGAAACCTTTCATTCTTTGAGAAAATCGCTTCAAAAGAGAGGACTTTCTACAAATGTAGGAGATGAAGGTGGTTTTGCCCCAAATTTGAAAAGCAATGAGGAGGCTATTACCATTATTTTGGAGGCAATTGAAAATGCGGGCTATCGTCCTGGGGAAGATATTTTTTTAGGAATGGATGCTGCTGCTTCTGAATTTTATGCTAAAGAATCGGGCA
>JAAFHL010000529.1:2092-3334 GCA_013298365.1 Bacteroidota bacterium
GCATGTATCATTTGAAAAAATCTTCGGGCGAAAAATTAAGCTCATCTGATATGGTTTCTTTTTGGGCAGATTGGGCAAAAAGATATCCGATTGTTTCGATAGAAGATGGACTCGATGAAAATGACTGGACAGGCTGGGCAAATCTTACCACAGAATTGGGCAAAACCGTTCAGTTAGTAGGTGATGACTTGTTTGTAACAAATGTAAATTATTTGCAAAAAGGAATTGATACACATTGTGCCAATTCTATTTTGGTAAAAGTGAATCAAATCGGCTCATTAACAGAGACATTGGAGGCGGTTGAATTGGCAAAGCGTCATGCGTATTCTGCGGTGATGAGTCATAGAAGCGGCGAGACAGAAGATACAACGATTGCGGATTTGGCGGTTGCGACAAATTGTGGGCAAATCAAAACGGGGTCGGCTTCTCGTACAGATAGAATTGCAAAATACAATCAATTGCTTCGTATTGAGGAGCAGTTAGGTGATGCAGCGGTATTTGGTAATAAGATTTTTAAATACAAACGATAGGTGTATAGTTGAACGCACAAATAAGCCGCAGTTAAACGCAAACAGCGTTTAGCTGCGTTTGTCTATATGGTTTTTATACATACATAACTTGCTATTTATCATTGATTAACATAAAAAAAGCCGCTATTTTACAAAAATAAGCACATTATAAGAAATTTTTTGTATATCTTTGTAGGAAGATTTAACGCACTTCTACTTACTAATTACTCGTTTTCTCACTATATTTCATTATATTATTTTTATTTTATGCAACAAAAAAGACACATTTTATTGTCTCTCTTGCCTTTACTTCTTTTTTTGATAGGAAGTAATGGAATCTTGGCACAGTATTGTATTCCTACTTACACGGATAGTACATCTGCCGATGACTATTTAGATGGTGTAATGATGGGCGCAATCAATAACACTGGTACAGGTGGTAATGGGCAACCAGGTTATGTAGATTACACGACTACTATCCCTACTGCGAGTTTGACGGCAGGAACAAGCAACACCCTTTCCCTAACAAATGGGGGCTATGTAGGCAATCTTGCAGCTTGGATTGATTACAATCAAGACGGCGTATTTGATGCCTCAGAAAAGTTAGGAGAATTGATTAGTATTCCTGCGGGGGCTACAGCCGATATTATTTTCAATGTACCGATTTCTGCATTAGGAGGGGGTACAAGAATGAGGGTAAGAGAGGTGTTTAATATTACAAATATAGATCGGA
>JAAFHL010000053.1 GCA_013298365.1 Bacteroidota bacterium
TGTGCCGATTATTGGTGCTGTCAATTTGGGAACGCAGACCTTGGAGTTGATTCCTCGTGGGATTCAACTGTTTATGTATGATAGCCTAAATGGTGGCGTAAATCCAAATCCTTATCAAATGCCTATGCTATTCACACGCACGCCATACAACAAAAATGGCGATGTTGTGGGCAGGATTGTAACTTTGATGGGCTATAATTACGCCCTTCAAGACATGCGAGGACGCTATCAGTCCGAAGGTGTGTATTTTCCGATGTTTAGCGATAGTTGGAACAAAAATCCTTACACAAAATACAATCATGTTTTAGATACCACAAAATGGACAGATATTCGCAATGGCAATCGCCATGAAGATGGCTATCATAGTGTGCAGTATTTGGCAAATGGCTTGAAAAGAATGTATGATTTAGATGGTGATGGGATAAAAGAGACGGAAGATTTTTATAACAATGGTTCTATTGGTATGTTTGGGGCTTCTGCTTTGGCAAATACGCAGTTACAAGCAGCCGCAGCACACAAAATTAACCCAAATGACAGGGGCTTAAAATGTCTTTTTCCGATTGTAGGTACAGTAGAACATTATCGTTATACAGGTTATCAAAATGGCGTTTTTAGAGACAGAATTGTAACGGGCTGGCTGCGTGGGCAAATTGCGGATACTGACGATAATGCTAATAATATAGATTTTTCGATTGACAACAACATTCATAGTTCTTCAGACTATGCTGCGCCCGACAAATTTGTCGCTTCAAATCGTGCCATAGACCACTTTGTTACGGTGCGTTACGACTTAAATAACAATGGCACTTTGGAAGCAAATGAATCTTGTGGTTATTACCCCGATGCGGCAGGACGTTCGGGCATGGACGCAAGTCATGCACCTGTCAATGCTGATGGAGAGTCTTTTAATCCTGCAAATCAAGCTACATTACCCAATCTTACAAGCAGCCGTTACGATAATATGGACGTACCGATTTATCACTTGACAGGTTGGTGGGATATTTTCATAGATGGACAATTGGAAACTTGGCGTTTGACCCGCAAGCATTTGACTTCGCCTGTTAATAATCAGAAAAAACAAAAAATTGTGGTGGGTCCTTGGGCGCATCAAACCATTGGTGGTCGAAAAACAGGAGACTTGACGTATCCCGAAAATGTGGGAGATATTATTGGCATTGCAGTTGATGATATAGATATTGACAATTTGAATATCAATGATGTCATTCAATCTGAAATCATTTCTTGGTTTCGTTTGACCTTAAATAACAATGAAAATTATAAGAAAATAGGCGAACCCAAAGTGAAATTACCCGAAAGTCAAAGATGGCAGCCGCTTACTTTATTGGGCTTGGGCGGAACAGGTGAGGTGCGTGTGCCTTCACAAGATTTTATTTTTCCTTTTCCCGATTTGTTAAACTTTATGACAGGAAATGGGGGCTTGAAAAATTTGACCCTGGAAATCAAGTTAAATTTGCCCCTAATAGGCGAGGTAAAACAAGAAATTACCATAGATGTACCTGCAACAGGTAGCCCTTTGATTCCACAAATTGGCGGTGTAGGCACTACAACAGGTTTAAAACCCTTAGATTATAATAATTTCCCCAATGTGCGTTTTTATGTGCCAGGACCTGTGAATGATGGGGTATCCGAAAATGCGAATGTAGGCAATTATTGGTTTGCCGCAGATACTTTTCCTTTGCAACAGCAAATCGCTTGGCAAAATTTTTACCTACACAAAAATGGAACGGTAAATATGACTGCACCTTCGGTAGATGAAGGAAATGCCATGTATGTAGATGACCCCGACAATCCTGTGATGACCGTAGGGGGTGCAAATATGATTGTAAATACACCTTCGGGCGATAGGGTGAGTCAGGGACAAATGCAGATGAATTCGGCAGAAAACAATGATGTTTGCCTCAATCGTCCAGGCGTTTTGAAGTTTGAAACAGCGGCTGTACAAGATTCTCTTTGTGTAATTGGCTATCCCAAAGTTACGCTATATGCTCGTTCAAATCCCGCAGGGCTTACAAGCGGCGTAACAGATTCTGATTTCTTTGTGCGCATTGCAGATGAGTATCCTGATGGCAGAATTTTCTTTGTATTTGAGGGTTGTGTAAATGCAAGGGCAAGAAAATATGCCAAACATATTTATGATACAGGCTTAGAAGATGTAAATGCAGAATATTCCAATATTAACATTGGCGAAATTTATGAATATCAATTTGAAATGATGCCGATTGCTTATACTTGGGGCAAAGGACACAAAATGAAAGTCTTTATTCAAGGCAGCAATTATCCTCGTTATCAAGCAAATGCGCATGTTCCCTTGAATGACCAAGAGTATTTCCGCCGCAAACCTCTGGACGGGCGTGGCTACACGTTCAACGGACAATTTATGATGCCTCGTAGCAGCGTAGAGCGTATTTATTTTGCGCCAGACAAAGCAACTCGCATAGAATTGCCTGTTTTTAAAGGCTATGGGGTAGCAATAGATGAAGGAAAGGGAAATACAAATGCGTTACAATTAGTGGCTTTTCCAAATCCTGCAGACAAAGAAATTTCTGTATCTGTTTCACATACAGGCATTTGTCATTTGCGATTGAGCAATTCTGTAGGGCAAATTATTTCTCAAAGCACATTTAGAGAAGATACACAAATAGACGTTTCTCAACTGCCGACAGGTGTTTATTTTATTCAAGTAAGCGATGAAACAGGCACTTTGAGTAGTACAGAGAAGGTTACGGTGAAGTAATACTAAGGAATAGATATTCGGGTGTCCGAACAAACCCAAATTAGGCTTTTAGCGAAAAAAAACGTGTCAGGTTTCAAAAACCTGACACGTTTTAGATACAAACAGGAAAGATGCCATTATTTTTTCACGATTTCTACCTTGAGAATCCGAATATCATTCACAGGAACATCACCTGGTTTTGTGGCTACTTTACCCAATTTATCCACAACCTCCATGCCCTCTACTACCTGCCCAAAAATAGTATATTGCATATCGAGCCAAGGCGCACCACCTAACTGTGCATAAGCATCACGTTGTGCTTGAGTATATTTGAACTCGGGTGCATGTTGCGTTCTTGCTTGCACATACGAAGTGAATTTTGCATTTAACTCATTGATTGTTGCACGAGCAAGTACAGAATCTTTATTTTGTAGCGCAGTTTGATATTTTACAATCATCGCTTCATTTTCGGGGATTTTCCCAAATTCAGCTTGCAATTTTTCTGCTGCACCCTGCATCGTAGCCTGCATCATACCATTGGCAATTTGTCCTTCATTGTTGGTAAGCATTTCATTAGAAACCGCATTTCCTGTTACAATATAAAATTGTGAACCCGAAGATTTACGCTGAGGATTGACATTATCACCTGTACGTGCCGCCGCTAACATACCTTTTGTGTGGACATATTTAGGCGAAATCTCTGCATCTAACATATATCCTGGTCCATCAGAAGTAGAAGGATTGGGCTGACGGAAATTAGGATTTCCACCTTGAATCATAAAGTTTTTGATAATACGGTGAAAAGCAATGCCATCATAAAAGCCTTCTCCTGCAAGTTTGAGGAAATTTGCTTTGTGTTTGGGTGTATCATCGAACAAGCGAAGATAAATCTTACCCGAATCAGTCGTTACAATTACGTCTGCAAGTTCTTTTTGTGCCATAAGACAAGAAAATGTCCCTGCTAAAACAAGGAAAGTAAATACGATTTTTTTCATAATTGGAAAAATGTGGAGAAAATATTTCTCTATTAACGGGTACAAAATTACAATATTTTATTTTAATCATCATGCTTTTTTCCCATACAATCCTACAAGTAGTATAAACGCCAAATGAAAATAAAAAAAGCTCTTATTTTTTGCGTAATTTTTTTTGTTTCATAAAACATTCCAAATAAATATACTAATTTTGCGCTGTGAAACCATTTTAACCTCAAAATGGTACAATGATTGCACGATAAATCAATTATTTTCCCATTCATTATTTTTCTTAGTACAATAATATTATGTCAAATTTAGACAAAAAAAATCAAAACAGTTCAAATACACTGCCTTTCGCTTTGAATTGGAAAGATATGTTGATGATAGGTTTGTTCTTAGTAGGGGCAGGAGGAATTATTTATTCTATTAGAGAAACAGATAAAACGGCTGAAAATGGTGTATCTACTAATTTGATTGAAAAAGTAGAAAATCAGCAGCTTGCGCAAGTAGAAAATCCGGTGAAGAGTGAAACAACGGTTACTGAAGAACCTGTTCAGCCTACAACAGCGGCTGCTACAATCAATAACACACAAACAACTGAGACACGTCAAATACCTGAACAAACGAAAAAGGTAGAAAGTCCACTTTCAAATATAGATGGGAAAGGCGCAAACAAAACGGCGACTAAGGAAGTAGCTGCAACAGATGAAATGGTTGCAAAAACGATTGATGTGTCTGCAAAAACAACTACTCCTACCAAAAACGAACGTGGCTTAATTTTGGCAACAGATGTAAAAGCAAGAACAGGTGCGCCTGTTGTTGCCCCAAAAGTAGAGACGAAGCCTGCTGCTTATACACCTTCAAAAACAGCAGGAACAGGTAATTTCTTTTTGATAGGCGCAAGCCGTTCAAGTATGGTAGAAGCCATGAAAGCGGTAGAAGACCTTAAAAAGCAAGGATTCGCAAAACCTTTCATTTTAGAACCTTCTAAAGAAGCGGGTACAACAAACTTCCGTATCGCTGTATATAGAGACACAGAAAGGGCAAAAATTGATGAATATACAAGCGCAAATGCGGATAAAACCAAAGGCTATTGGGTTTGGCAAAAAAAATAATATGTAGATGAAAAAAGAATTTCTTGTGCATTTTCAACGCCTTGAAACAAGTCGAAAAGCCTTGTTTCAAAAATTGATGCAACATTCTGACGATGAACTTAATCGTAAAAGAGCCGATGGTGGTTGGTCTGCTATTCAGGTGATGCAGCATTTGATACAAGCCGAAATGGGGACGCTTGCTTATTTGCAAAAGAAAACCAAAGATATTTCTGGGGTAGAAAAATCGGGATTTATGCACAAAGTTCGAACTTTGTTGTTGAAAATCTTTCTCAAATTGCCTATTAAATTCAAAGCACCCAAAATGGTGGCAGAAGTGCCTGATTATGCCAGCCTGAAAGAAACAGCAACACAATGGCAACTCATTCGTGCAACTTTGCTACAACTTTGTATAGACCTGCCTGAGGAGGCTTTTGAGAAGGAATTGTTTCGCCACCCCCTTGCAGGAAGAATGAATATTTTACAAATGTTGGATTTTTTTGATTCGCATTTTGAACGGCATTTGGCACAAATAGATAAGGTGCTGGCTGAAAAAAAGGATAAATAAATAGTTTGTGATTTGGATTTAGCCAAAGCAGCATTAAGATAAAAAGGGAGGTAGCATTTTTTTGCTACCTCCCTTTTTACTTGACATGTATAGATGACATTCCTGACGTGCCGCCCGTTTGCCTTATGGCTTCGCCTCAGCGATGCAAGCAGCTATAATTTTATTAGGGGTTATAAAAATTTTAGAATTATAACGATGAGCATTTTATTTTTATTTCCTCAATTTTTATAATCAGTTCTATTTTTTTCTGCCCATAACTTCCATTCTTCAAGTTCTTTTTCGCTTAATTCATTAACCCCAATGTTGTTTTTTGGAATCCCATTTTGCTTTCGGAGGATATACAGGATTTGGAGGGTTTGGCGGAGATTTTTTAATTCTTCGATATCATTACTAATATTAGAATTGTTCAATAGGTTAATTTCATTATTTAACATATTTATTTTTTCAAAAAAAAACTTTTCTTTTTCAGGCGTCTCCATTTCTTTTATTTGACCCTCTAAATCTTCCATTATTATTTTTCGTCTCTCTTGATTTTCAGCATTACTGTTTTTTTTTATTATGGTTTCTTCTTCATTGACAATCTTTATTGCTTTATTTTTTTCTTGCTTATATTGCTCAAATAGTTGCTCTTTTTTTGATATTCCAATATACTCACTCATACTGGTCAAGTGCCACCCACCACAAAAAAGGCAGTAATAACTTCTTTGTGGGCTGTAACCCGACTCTTCCTCTATTTGTTCTTTGTTGAACTTCATGAAATTTTCGGCTTTCTTTTCGGTTTCAAAAAGCATTTTTGTCCTTTCGCAATTCTTGCAAAATACTTTATTTTTGGTAGGTTTCATATCTTCTGTATAATTTATGCCAAGAAAACGATTGAGTATGTCCATTTTCGTTATCCCCCCTTCACCACTAACACCATTGTAGTAATCTACGCCTCTGCAGGCGAATTTGTTAATTCCTGTTTTTCGTGCTGCTCCAAAAATTTCTTCTGAAACAACAAAATAGCGACAATTCCAATCGAAATAGCGGAATCTGCAATATTAAATACGGGCCAAAGCGACATATACGTACCGCCAATCATGCCTTCCCAAATATCAAAATAAAACATATCTACTACTCTTCCGTGCATCAAACCGCCTTGATAATTATTCATACCTGAAAACCAAACCCCGTAAAAAACTCTGTCAATGATATTGCCCACAGCTCCCCCAAAAATGAAAGACACAAATAATGGCAACAAAGATTTTTGGGTAGAAACTTTATATAAGACGTAGCCGATAACAGGCATAATCAACAAAGAAAACAAAGATAAAATCAATTTTGCAGTTGTAGGACTCATATCCCCGCCAAAAACATTGACGAAATTTTGAATTGTCATACCAAATGCTGCACCGGGGTTTTCCAAAAAATGAATTTTGAAAGAAGGACGACCGCTTCCCAAAAGCTCAATTTCGCCATCATACTCCATATTAAACTTAACCGCTAATTTTACGGCTTGGTCTATCAGAATAATCAAAAAAGAATATAAAAAATATTTGTATCGTTGCATGACAATTAAAAATGAATAATTAAAAATGAAAAGAAAGCAGAAATATCAGCGAAACAGTTCGACTAAGCTTACTTTGGCACAGCTCAGTACAAGCACTGTAAAATCTGCGAGACAAAGGTAAACATACATTTCTCATTTTTCTTACCATTTGCTCAAAATTCGGCTGCAAATATACGTTTTTTAGCAGCAAAAGTTCTACTTTTCTATTATTAAAGCAAAAATCCCCTTCAATGTCAAGGTTTCATCTATGTGAAAAGGAATATCTTGCATTTTTTCTGCCAAAAAAACAGCGTCTCCACCTGTAAAAAATAATGCAATATCCTGTGAATAGCTTTGCTGATAATCCTGAATTGTTGCTCGAATCTCTGCGATTGTACCATTTATAACGCCCGAAAGTAGGCTATTTTGCGTACTATTTCCCACCAAAGGCACGTGTTTCCATTCAGCAATAAGGGGCAGCCTTGCGGTAAACTCATGCAAAGCTCGAAAACGCATTTTTAGCCCCAAAGAAATTGCGCCGCCCCAATAGTTGCCATTTTCATCTGCAAAATCATAAATAATTGCCGTTCCTGCACTGATAACCAAGACATTTTTGCCTTTTGCCTGGCTGACTGCGGCAACGATATTTACCATTCTATCTGTCCCCAAGGTGAGGGGCGTAGCATAATGATTGTGGACTGGGAAAGCAAAATGCGCATCTATTTTGATAATTTCGGCAGAAAAAGGCTGCCAAATTGCCCATTTTTCCAGTTCCATTTCTTGTGCAGTACTTATATAAGCTACTTTTATGACTGTATTTTCTGCATAAAAAGACAATATTTCTTGCATTTTTGCTTGCAAAAAAGGCGTTTCTGTGGCGTATAAATCTTGTAATTTTCCCATCGTAAAAACACCAATTTTACTGCGGGTATTGCCAATGTCTATGCAAAAATATATCATCATCAACGTAAAACTTTATTTTTTCCAATCAATGCCGATAACATGTAAAAAATATGTTCTGTATTTATAATACTTTTCATGCTATAATCGCCTTTTTCGCACTCAATTCGCTGAATATGCGTTGAATATTCGCTTTTTTTCAATCCTGCACAACCAAAAGTAAAGTCCAAAGGATATTTTTGTTGAAAATAGCTGAAAAAGTCCTTAGAAACTTCAAAATCCGTAAAAGGAAAGGCAAAAACCTTGGGGCTATTTGGCACATATTTCAACACAAATTCGATACATGCTTGCGTTTGTCGAAGCTGCTCCTCCAAAGAAACATGGCTATATTGCGGATGACTAAGGCTGTGCGCCCCAAAAGTAAAGCCTTTTTGCTGCATCTCATGGATTTGCGCCAAAGACAAATAGGGTTTCTGTTTTACCAAATAATTGGCAAAATCTACTTCCAATTTTTCGCCCAAAGCATCTATCAAAGGAATATGTTTATGCTGTGTTTCTTCTATCAAGGTTTGAGCAAAAGTCGTAAAAGGTAATTTTTCTGCCAGAAAAAGGGCTTGTATTTCATTTTGCAAAGCCAAAGAAGGCTGCATGTTCTGCCATTTTTCTATCAAAAGACTCACTTTGTGGCGATAAAAAAGACTTTTGTTATCTACAAATTCGGCGTTGAGAAAGACTGTTGCAGGTACGCCTTTTTCTTGCAAAATAGGCATAATGATGTTATATAATTCGGACATTCCATCATCAAATGTAAGCAAAAAATGCGGTTCTTTTTCTTTCAAAACACTGCCATTCAATAATTTATTAATATGTGTAGGGCGATAATTTTGTAGAAAAAAATCTATGTCTTTTCGGAATTTGGCAACACGAATGGGTTCATAAATATGCTTCAAATGTAGCAAAGGCACATCTGAAACGGTATGAAACAAAGGAACAATGAATTTTTGTCCCGACAAAAAACGCAACATTGACGTAGGCAAATAGCCGAAAGGTTTGGCAAATGCCCGAAAGAATAAATATTTAAACATGGCAATATGAATCGTAAAATTTGGCAAAAATAGGCATTTTATTTCCTATTCCTTCAATAACATATCTATCGCTGCCTGCTCCTCATACGGAGATTTTGCATCATATTGATACACTCTGCCTTTTTTATCTAAAATAACATATCGAGGAAGCTGCTTGATTGCCAAAGCCCGATAAGCAGGGTGTTTCTGTTTGGCATAAAGATGCACGCCAGGCACATTATGTTTTCTTACGGCAGGTTTCCAAAGGATTTTTTGTTTGTCCACAATAACCGTAACTAATACCAAAGGTTGCCCTTCACGCACCCGCAAAACGCCTTTTGTGGTAGGAAAAGAGGCGATACAGGGCTGACACCAAGATGCCCAAAAGTCTAAAATGACTACTTTTCCCTTAAAATCGCTTAAATGTACCCGCCGATTGTATTCATCTTTGAACACATAATCTCGAATTTCTAAGCGACCTGCTTGGGAATTTTGGGCAAAAACTACTGCATTGCCGAAGTATAGGATAAATAATAACAAAAAATATCTCATTATTAAAAATGTAAGTAGTGTATTATTGCTGCTTTGACTTTAGTCAAAGATACTGATTCTTCGGCTGAAGTTGAAGCACTAAGGCTGAGAAAATGATGTTGATAGTATAACTCAAAACATACGTTATTATTTTCGTAATTGTATGTTTATTTATTTTATTAGCTCATTTTTTTCGTTTTCTTAGTCGAAAATGAAGGGAAATTATTACCATGCGAAATAGAAATTACGGGTTAATGTGATTTGCGTATTGTTTTTACCGTACTGCGATTCTCCAGAATCGCAATTACTAAGCCATAAAACTTGTTTTATCTGCTTTATACAACCCTGACAGGGTTATATTTTTTTATTATTGTTTTTTTTATGCGTAATTATGGTCAGAAGTTCCTGCCGATTTTCTATGTCATTATCAAACTGCAATTCTCCAGAATCGCAGTTACTAAACCATAAAACTTGTTTTATCTGACCGAAAAACCTTTATCGCTTTATATAACAGATATAGCTCTACTACTGAACGTCATTTCGCAACTTGCATTAATTATCAAGCACATACATTTGATTGACTAAGAACGATTAAAGACCACGTTTTTTAGGACAACAAAACCGCACATTTAGTTTTTGTCTTTTATACAAAAACTACGGCGATAAATAAAAAAAAATGCTAAATTTTATGTTTGATAATCAATGTTTTATAATTTTTTTTAGGGGTAAGTAAAAAGAAAAATTGCATTATTCAAATAAACCTATTAGTATTGCCTTTCAAACAAAAATAAGCCATATATTTATGAATTCAAAACTCGCCACACTGATTACAGTATTTTTCTTTTGGGGATTTCTTGCCGCTTCTAACGGTATTTTTATTCCTTTTTGTAAGTCTCATTTTGAATTATCGCAATTCGAATCACAATTAATTGATTCTGCATTTTATGGTGCGTATGGAATTGGCTCACTCATATTGTTATTTTACTCACAAATCAGTGGGGTAGATTTGCTTAATAAAATTGGCTACAAAAAAGCTATTGTATTCGGCTTATTGATTTCAGTAATAGGTGCTGCTGCGATGATTCCTGCCGTAAATGCAGGTTCTTTTCCCCTTATTTTGGGGGCTTTGTTCATTATTGCTTTGGGTTTTTCTTTACAACAAACTGCGGCACAGCCTTTTGTGGTCGCACTTGGAGATGCTGCAACGGGTTCACATCGGCTCAATTTGGCGGGTGGCTTAAATTCTTTTGGGACAACAATAGGCCCTATTTTGGTAAGTTTTGCCTTATTTGGTTCTGCAAATAATGCAGATGTGAGTAAAGTAGAAATCGGTTCTATCAATATATTATATATCATCTTGATAGCTGTTTTTGGGATAGTTGCCGCTTTCTTATGGTTTGCTGACTTGCCAAATGTGCAGGGAGAGGAGAGCAAAACAGAAGGTTTGGGCGCACTAAAATACCCTCAACTTGTGTTGGGTATGATTGCTATTTTTATCTATGTAGGGGTAGAAGTTGCGATTCAAAGTAATATGGGCGAATTGTTGAAGCAGCCTGCTTATGGTTCATTGGATACAGCGAGCATTTCACCTTATATTTCACTTTATTGGGGTAGCTTGATGATTGGTCGTTGGACGGGTGCTATTGGTGTATTCAATCCTTCTAAACAAATGAAAAATATTTTGACAGTAGTTGTGCCAATCATTGCTTTTGGAGTAGTTTTGGGCGTAAATGCTTTCAAAGGAACAGACGTTAGCAACTTGTATATATACATTATTTGTGTAGCTGTTTTGATTGCAGGCTTTTTTGTAGGGCAAGACAAACCTGTTCAAACATTGCTTACTTTTAGTTTACTGGGCGTTATTGCGATGCTCATCGGTTTATTTACAACAGGAGATGTTTCGCTTTTTGCTTTTTTGAGTGGCGGATTGTGTTGCTCTATTATGTGGCCTTGTATTTTCTCTTTGGCTACGGCAGGTTTGGGGAAATATACAGGTCAGGGGTCTTCTCTGTTGATTATGATGATATTTGGTGGCGCAATTATTCCCCCTTTACAAGGAACATTAGCAGATATGCCCGCAATCGGCATTCATGCTTCGTATATTGTCGCTGTATTATGCTTTGCTTATTTGGCTTTCTTTGCTTGGAAAGTAAAAGGGATTTTGCAAGCACAAGGCATTGATTTTGAGAAAGCTGTGGAAGGCGGACATTGATTTTTTTTGCATCAACCGCTTTGAAGGTCTGCGACCGTTCAAAGGGTTGATGTGATATTTTGCAACCCTTTGAACGGGCAAAGTTCAAAGCGGTTGCAAACTTATTCTCTCATTTACCACCAAAAAATGCGGATTTAAGAGATTTTCTTTATTATAGACAAGCGGCTCACCTGCGGGATAGTTTGTGATTTTTGCCCCTGACGCTGTAACAATAATGTGCGCCGCAGCCGTATCCCATTCCATTGTAGGCGCAAATCGAGGATAAATATCTGCTTCTCCCTCCGCTATAAGCATAAATTTGAGAGAACTTCCCATCGAAACACATTCCGCATGAGGGAATTGTGCCATAAAATTCGCTGTTTCCTCGGAAAGATGCGAGCGAGAACTCACAATATGAATAGGTCGTTTTTCGAGGCTTTCCTTACAGCCTTGTAAGGTTTTTGTTTCCCCCTTTTCATTTATTTTAAAAGCACCTTTGCCTTCTTCTGCAAAAAAAAGCCAATTTTTTACAGGCACAAATACAACCCCTACGGTCGGTTTTCCGTTTTCTATCAGGGCAATATTTACGGTAAATTCTCCATTTTTTTTGATAAATTCTTTTGTGCCATCAAGCGGGTCTATGAGCCAAAAACGTTGCCAATTTTTACGAATATCATAGCTTATTTGCTTTCCTTCTTCTGACAAAATAGGAATATCGGGATAGCTGATTTTCAAGGCATTTGCTATTACTTCGTGTGCAGCTTTATCTGCCATTGTGAGCGGAGAACTATCTGCTTTCCATTCCACGGTTTGTGAAAAGTCGCTGTGATGATAGATATTTAAAATTGCTTCACCTGCTTGACGGGCAATGTGTGCGAGCGTGTGTGTATATTGCATGTATAGATGAAAATATTTAGGCATACAAAAGTAGTAATTTGTTCGTCACGTTTAGGCATGTTTAGGATATTCATGATACAATAATTTGTAGAATCTTAATTTTGAGTAAAAAATAACTACTTATTTGAGTAGAATTTTAAAGTTTTTTTGCCTTTTTTTGGAAAAAATAACAAGTAATAAGGGTAAGATTTTTATTTTATCAAAACAAAATAATATATGTAAAATAGGCTAAAAAAGCCCTTTTTTTCGCTTAAAAAACGATTATTATACAAAAAAAGAGATTATAAAGATGCAAAAAGTATCAAAAATAAGATAAGTAATAGGTAAGTTTTCGTGAAAATAAATTTGCATCTTGATTTTTTTTTATCTAATTTTGTAGCCTACATAGCAAGTCTAAAAATAATGATGCTTTCCCACTTTATCATTAGGGGTAATTTTAGGCGTTTTTATTTTATATTTGTAAATCAATTATTTCAAAAATACGTTTTTCATCTTTTACGCATTTTTAATTATGTTCAGGTTATACCAACATTTTTTTCAAAAAACGACCTCATTTTCTCTTGCAAAAAAGCATAGAGATGAGGTGTTTCCACAGCTCTTGGGATATGTGAAATTATTGGCGGTAGTATTGCTGCTACAACAAGCACTTATTGGCAAAATTCAGGCACAAGGTGTGAGTGAAAACGGATTTGTAGGCTACACAAATGCTTCATCAGGTAGTATTCCTACTACCGCAGGAGATATGTTTTTGCCTACGGGAGACTACTCAGATACAGAACTTGCAAGAATGGACCCTACAATCCCTATTGTACCACTTCCTACTGCGGATTACACTGGTAATTTTATGACTGATGTGGATAAGTATAAACAAGTTGTGTTGAGGTGGGCGCAGCAAAACCCTGAGTCTTTGACCTCAGAATCCAGCATTGTTCAAAAGCTCATTGCTTTAGAATACTATGACACTTTGTTGAAGTGGCAAATACAACGTGGAAATATCAATAAAATTACTTCTAAATAAGGTTAAAAATGGCGAATTTATATATGAAAACAAACTTATATTCATGTTTTTTCTTGCTGCTGGGAATGGTAGGCTTAAACAGTGCTTTTGCACAAACCTATCTTACCGAAGACTTTGAATCCGCTTTTGTCGGTACACCTGCTGCACCT
Source organism: Bacteroidota bacterium (assembly GCA_013298365.1). GTDB lineage: Bacteria > Bacteroidota > Bacteroidia > J057 > J057 > JAAFHL01. The sequence goes on from JAAFHL010000053.1 coordinate 13,649, forward strand.
ACTGGTTGGACACAATCTCGCTACGCAAATGGGGGCGACTTTACTATTACAGGACCCACAGTGCAGGGACCCAAAGACTGGCAGCGCAACATATGGTCAGGTACTGCTTGGACGGTTTTGTCAAGTGTACCAGGTATTGTACCTACGGGCGCACAATCGGGTACGGGGGTATTATGGATGAATGATGCGATGTTTACGGGAAATGGTGCAACGGTTTTGGCAAACTTTCAGGAGCGTCAAATTGAATCTCCAACGATTGACCTCAGTGCGTCAAGTACGCCTTATTTGTCGTTCTTTTTGTTTCATAATACGACAGTGAACTCTCAATATACCGTTCGTATCATGGCATCTAATGACAATGGTGCTACTTGGAAAATAATTGGTTATGCTTTGCCAAATGCCTCTCAATTGGCATCTGGAGGTGCAATGTCCACTGGTACGCCTTGGCAAAAAATACGCATTAAAATTCCTGCTGCTTACAAAACAGCGAATACGAAAATAGGTTTGTCTATGCTAAATTCTGCGGTAGCACAAAATATCTGGATAGATAATGTAACGGTTGCTGAATTTACGCCTACAACCGTTACCTCTGCTGCCACAGGAAACTGGAATGCACCTGCTACCTGGGTAGGTGGTGCAGTGCCAACAGTAGATAATGATGTAGTAATTGCCGCTGGACATACCGTAACACTTAATCAAAATGCAACACGTGTTCAAAACTTGACTGTTGATGGTACATTTAATCACTTTGCAGCTTCAAGTACAACAGAGATTATGTATGTGTATGGCAATTTAAGTATTGGTAATGGTGGAACATACATAAATGGAAATGCTGCTGTTACTTTTGGGAAAATCCTTTATTTGGGGGGAAACCTTGTTAATAATGGAACTGCAAATTTCCAACTCAATAACTCAACATTGATTATGGCAGGCGGTGACGCAGTCTCCATCAGCGGTGTAGGAACATATACCTCTGCTACCACGACAGGTTCGCCAGTTGTAGGAAGAATTAATAACCTTTGGTGTGCTGCGTCAGGAGGACTTACCTTTAATGCACCGATTACCGCAGTAGGTACAATTAATTTGATAAATGGGGTTGTTAATTCAAATGGAAATCTTCAATTAGGAAGGGATACTACTGTTGCAGCAGGTGGTGCAAATGGTGGAACACCTGCATTGCCTACCGCTCAAACAATACAAGTAGGAAAAGGTAGTTTTGCAGCACCTGGTCCTGTTTTTGCTAATTTGGCAGGTACACGTAGCACTGCTTATGTGAGTTTTGCGCAAATGCCGCAAGTGGCACAAATCCTAACATCTGGATTTGAGAATCCAGTTGTTTCAGGCATACGTACAGTTACGGGTACTTTGACAATGAACTCACACAACAATGTGGCATTATCTTACCCACTTAATGTAGGAAATACGGCTACAGGCTCTTTGGCACTTACAAGAGGTATTTTGATTACGACAGCGACAAATATTTTGACAACGTCTATTATCATTAACCCTACTACGGGTACACCGCCTACTTTCACGACACCTACATTAACTGCAGGTTCTTACATCTCAGGTCCTTTAAAAACTACTTTCCCTACTACGGCAAGTAGTAATAGAAATTATCCTTTGGGCGAGGGCGTGAACTTTAATAACGCTTCAGGTTCTGCAATGACTCCTGTGGCAAATGCACTTCGTAACTTAAACGTTGCTTCTGGTACAACCGCATGTTCGCCAGGAACAATGATTACCGCTTCCATAGTAGGGACTCCTTCAGGAACAGCAAATGCACCGCTTGCAGTAACAATAGGCACAAGAGCATATTATCTTGACGCAAATGGTGGGCCAGATTTGCCGGCAACAGCAACGCTTACCCTCAATGCAATGAATACTGCTACCCCTATTCCTACAAGCATTAGTGATGTGATAACAGGAACTGCTGCTGATATTAGAATAGCACAAGCTACCTCTTTGACAGGACCTTGGTCTGAGCGTTCTCTTACAAACGCAACAGCATTTGCTAACAATACCTTAGTGCCTCGCACAACAGCAGCAGCAGTGCCTGGACCGATTGCGCCGCTTGGTACAAATGGTGGTTATTTTGCTTGGGCTACAACAGGTATTGTAAAAGATATGGCAGCAACTGCTTTGGCTGTTCCTTCTCTTACGGGTTGTTATTCAGCAGCACAGACGGTTACAATTACCATTATAAATAATGGTATTGTTGCCATCAATTTTGCTACTGACCCCGTAACGGTTACTTGTAGTGCTACTAGCCCATCATCTGTAGTAACAAACTTTACGCCAGTGGTAATAAACACAGGTACTTTGGCTTCAGGGGCTACACAAAATGTAGTGATTACTACTACTTACAACATGACAGCCGTAGGAACTTATACCTTTAACGCTTCTACCTCAGTTACAGGTGATATGGTACCCGGAAATAATGCGATGCCTGCTGCATTTGCTACTTGGAATAATCCATTTAGTACGCTTGCGGCAACAGCAGTTCCTGCGGGTATTTGTACGGGT
>JAAFHL010000530.1 GCA_013298365.1 Bacteroidota bacterium
TTTGGGCAGATGTCGAAAAATTTGCGCAAATCTGCGGTTAAATATGTGTTTATCTGCGAGAATCCAAATAGATATAAAAAATCAAAACTTAAATCCATTTTTGCCTGTAAGTGGTACAAATCGGAACTTATCTAAACGTTTTATTTCCCATTCCTGTCCAGATTTTCTGGTTACCAAACACATTTCCTGCATATCGGCAGTTCCGACAGGCAAGACAAGTTTGCCCCCAATCGCCAATTGCTTTTTTAAAGGGTCAGGAATAGAAGGGCAGGCTGCTGTAACCAATATCCTATCAAAAGCCGCATGTTCTTCCCAGCCGATTGAGCCATCTCCACAACGCATCGTTGGCGCATAATCCAATTCTGCCAAAACCCTTTGCGCTTGAATGTATAAATTTCTATGGGTTTCTATGGTAAACACTTTTGCCTGCATTTCACATAAAATCGCACATTGATAGCCCGAGCCTGTCCCAATTTCCAATACCTTATGTCCTTTTTTGATTTGCAGCAAAGAAGTTTGATACGCAACCGTATAGGGCTGACTAATCGTTTGATTTTCAGCGATTGGCAAAGGTCTATCCTCATACGCCGCATCATCTAAGGCATTTTCGATAAACAAATGACGTGGCACTTTGCGCATGGCTGCAAGCAGTTTTTCGTCTGCAATGCCTTTTTCTACCAAAGAATCAACTAAGCGACTCCTAAGCCCTTTATGTTTAAAACTATCTATCATACCTCAATTCCATTGTTGAAACCACGACCTCACCTTCATTTCAATTACCCCAAAAATGGCTTCTTTGAAAATCTTGCCCGACATTTTGGACTCGCCTCTTGTGCGGTCTGTAAAAATAATCGGCACTTCTTTTATCTTAAAACCATATTTCCAGGTCTTAAATTTCATCTCTATTTGAAAAGCATAACCCACAAAACGAGGGGCATTTTGCAATACTTTTTGTAAAGTCGTTGCTTTATAACATTTGAAACCTGCCGTTGTGTCTCGGATTGTCATGCCAGTAATAAATCTTACATACGCACTTGCATAGTAACTCATGAGTACTCTGCTCATGGGCCAATTCACTACATTTACGCCTGTTGCATAGCGAGAACCGATAGCGAGGTCATAGCCATCATCTTTGCAAGCACGATATAAAGGAATCAAATCATCAGGATTGTGGCTAAAATCACAATCCATTTCAAATAAAAAGGGGTAGCCTTTTTCTATCCCCCACTTAAAACCATGTAAATACGCCGTTCCCAAACCCAATTTTCCTTTTCTTTCTTCCAAAAATAATTTGTCTTTATGAATTTCCATATATTTTCGCACAATATCGGCTGTTCCGTCAGGTGAGCCATCATCTACGATTAATACATGAAATTCTTCGGGCAAAGAAAATACCTTACGAATCATCAATTCGATATTTTCACGCTCATTGTATGTAGGTATAACAACTAATCTCATCAGTGTGTTTTTTCATTTTTATAGTGAAACCAATCATTTCCAAGCCTTTACTATGCTTTTCAAGTTCTTTCTACGAATCCCCCCCCCATTTGTTTGCAATATTAGGTCAAATTTTTGGCTAAGGCAAATTTTGTGCGAAAAAACACATATTCTTTATTTATAAAAAAACTGTTTTTGTGTTATAAGAGTATGTTTAAATTTCACAAAAAAGGCTTATTTTATTCAAAATCAAAGATTTGCAACCATTCTGTAAGAATCCAGAAAACTCCTATTCAATCACTTAGCTTTTCTAATTTCTTAGAGAACGGTCATTTTCTTATAAAGAAAAAATATAATAAATTGATTTTCATTTAATTGGAATTTAAACATACTTTAATGTATTTTAATATTATAGGGGGAAATTCTACCATTGCAAAGTATTTATACTTACTTATTTTTCTCCTTGAAAATTTTCGCCACTAAAAATCAGTTGCCGAATTTATTCCCAAACAATATTTTCATAAATAGCTTGTAATGAAATACTTAAAGATAATAAAGGTAAGGCAATTTCTTGTTCGGGCTTATCAAATATTTGTATAAGCCAGCCTTTTTCTGTTCTTTCATAAAAATAAATACCTACTTTATCTTGCTCAATAATGAGATAATATTGCAAAGAAGGGACTTGCATATAGTTAAATAACTTATCACTCAAATCATAACTTTTGGTAGAATCCGACAAAACCTCTGCGACCAAAATCGCTTCTTGCGCATTTCTCCCCTCTTTTATATCCGTTTCGCTACAAGTTACTATCACATCGGGATAGTAATAAATATTTTGTCTCCCAATATAAAGCCTTATATCACTCATAAAAGTTCTACACTTTTTGCCCGCTTGCTTTATGCCCGAACGCAATAAAAAAGAAAGGGTTAGTGCAATTTCGTTATGATTCATGCTGCTGCCCGCCATCGCAAAAATTTCACCATCTATGTATTGATACCGAAATTCGCTACTTTCGTCTATGGAAAAGTATTCCGCAGGTGTGTAATGATGTGCTAATTTTAAAATGCCCATTATGCTAAATAATTAACGTATTTTATGCAAATTAACGAAAAAAAAAATCAAATCTCCAATAAACGTACAATATTCTCCACTTCTTTGTCTCTATTTAGCCAAAAATTTCTTGCCCAAACATTATACAATTTCCAGCCCCTTTGTTGCAACAAATGTGGGCGATACACTTCTCGTTCTTTGACAGAATTGCTGCTAAAATAATTACTGCCTTCACATTCGATTGCCAACAAAAACGACTTATCCTCGCTTGATTTTTTTACTGCAATATCTATTTTATAACGAGTATCTCCAAAATTACGTAAAATAACATATCCTTTTTCCCTTAATTTGCCTTCTATATAATCGGCAATCGGATTTGAGACAGATAGGGTAGGGGAGGAGGTAGGTGAGATATGAGATAAATAATCTTGGGCAGATGTTCGTCCTTCACTTACTGCTTTCACATATTGCAAATAATTTTTGAATAATTTAGGACCTTGATATTTTGCGTTTTCTACCGAAAGTTCGGAAGGATTGAAACTGCAAAGCACATAAATTTTATGTTTTGCCCGTGTTATTGCTACATTTAAACGATTTTCGCCGCTCTGCAAATTTAACAAACCAAAATGTGTAACTAATTTTCCCTTATCATTATACGCGTATCCTACCGAAAAAATAATAATATCTCTTTCATCACCTTGCACATTTTCGATATTTTTTACAAATAAACCTACATATTCCTCATTTTCTGTTTTTTGAAGCGTATTTTGCAGCTTTTCGTATAACACAGTATCTGAAATAGCTAATTCTTCTGATTTTTTATCTATCAAATCTTTT
>JAAFHL010000531.1 GCA_013298365.1 Bacteroidota bacterium
TAGTAAACGCCCATTTTTCGATAGGAACGTCCCATTTTTTTTGGTAAGATGCTAATAATGAAGTATCTGTGGGCGAAGTTGCTACGGCAATGATGCGAAAACCTGGCACATCTCTGGCAATTTCATATATATCTTGTTTGATATTACCAAGTGCAACTTGCGAAACGGACATCGTTGCGGAATCAGCTTTGGGCGGAAAAAAAATCATCAAAAATATCTTTCCTTTCAAAGAATCTGCCGTAATTTGCCCTCCTTTTGCATCATATAAGGTGAAATTTGAAGGACTTTGCAGATAAGTCGTGTCTCCTGCGGCATTGAGAATAAATGCTTTATGCACAGGTTTGAATACTTGTGTAGTACAGCCTCTTGCAAATAGGTATAACGCAAGCGGCAGTACAATGACAAGGCTTAATATAATGGCTTTGAAAGGTCCGTTATTCATGAAAAAATGCTTGATAATTCCGACTATAACCGTTTTGTTGGGCAAATTGTTATTTTTTTTCCAGCAAAACTATCCTCTGTACACCTCATCTTGTGTCATATAGGCAAGCACCCACGAAAATTCGCCCGAACTTACTTTTGTATTGCAATAACCACAAACACCCGACATACCCATTTTATCCACAGGCGCACCACAATTTGGGCAATTATTTAACGGGCTTTCTGTTTTTTCTGCCCCCGTTCTGCGAATAAAAGTCCAATATTCCGTAAAATGACGAGGAGAGGAATTATTTCCGCCAATGATTTTCTGTGTTTTGTCATGTATTGTATAGTCCAAACAACTTGCATAAATGCGGAAAGTAATAGATTCATAATACTTGTCTGTTTCTATTTTAACAGGGACTATCTTACTTACTTGAATCTTCTCTAAACGATTGCTAAGTTGCTGTTTTTGATACATTTCCATCCAAAAATTTTGACTTTCGTAGAGGAAATCTGTCAAAAGATGTCGAGCGTTTTGCCATTTTTTATTTGACCAAGCCTCATAAATTCGCAGAAAAACAGGCAAAACGAGGTCTTTTTGGAATTGCTGAAAATAGCCATTTATATCTGAAATCGCATGAAAAGCCGCAAAATGCCTTTGCTGCTCGCCCAAATTTGGGTGAAAAATTGTGGGAAAATTCGTTCCCGTTTCTTCTTCATACATTCCTAAACCTTGCGTTTGAAACTGCGACTGATTCAAGACTCGAATTTCGTTCAAATACCACTGACTTGCACCCGCTTTAATCGTTGTGTTACAATTTCTGCAACTACCCGCAGTAGTAAAATCGGCAGCAGCTCCACAATTAGGGCAGCTTACGACCTGCATTTTTTCGGGAGGCAAAGAGCAAACATCAGCATTACGCACCATTTCCCAAGACTCTTCTATCACCATTCTGCTCGCTGCCCCTCTCCTGTTTGTCAAAGTATAGTTACTTTCTACCTTTACCCATATACGTTGAATCCTATCACTTTCTATTTTAACATGGCTAATATACGCATTTCCTATCACTAATTCAGATACTTTTTGTCCTGTTTCAGCCCATTCTTTTTCTCTTGTGAGCAATAAAGAATTGTCTATAAAAGGGGTGAGCAAAGACAATTTCCCTTCATTTCCATAAAAATAAAACTGATGAAAAAGTCCTCTGACATAATCTAAAAACAGCACTTTGGAGAAATTCTCATCTCTTTCCACAATCGAATGAATAGCATTATCTATTTGATTTACATTTGATTGTCTCTCTGAACTTGGGTTAGCAGAAGTAAGTTGGTCAATTTGTACTTCACCTGCAAAACGATAGCCGATTGCCAAGACACATAGCACAATCCCTGCCATATAATAAGCAATCCCTAAGTCCAAAAATTGATAGATAGCAATACTTACACCTATCCCAGCCACTGTCCCCACAGACCTGCCAATTTTTTCGGCATTATTTTTTATTTTATCGCTCCAATTGGGAAAAAGCCATATCCCAAAAGCCGCAGGAAAAGAAGGAAAAGCATATCTAAGAAAATAGAAAATCAATTCTCCACCGCCGCTACCGCCAGAACCACCGCCGCCACCAGAACTTCTGCTACCACCGCCACCGCCACCACGATGACTATGCCCACCACCAGGACGAGCGATAAGCTCATCGGCATAAAAAAAGATAAGCACAAAAATGAGTGCCACCAATAAAAAAGGGGCAATTTTGCGCAAAAAATCAAGCAATTTATAAAAAGAAGAATGTTTCATTTTGAAAAAATAAAGAATGTTTACAGCGAAATCTCCATAAAATCAGGCAATTCATTGATATCATCGGGCAAAATAGGTAGCTGAAAAGCAAAAATCTCTTTGCTTTTATGAAGCGCTTTGATAAGATTATCTTCAACATCGCCGTTTGCAAAAATGTTATCAAAATCGTTTTGAATTACCGCCCAATCTTCGGGTTTGAGTGCGTTAAAAATGCCCCTATCAGGCACGAGATACACACATTTTTCCAACAAAGAAACAAAAATAAGCAGCCCTGTATGCCTTTCGGTATGATGAATACCTGCTTTTTGAAACAAGGCACGTCCGTAAATTTCCACCGATTTTCGTTTCAATTTTTTGGGAATAAAAAACTGTTTAATAAAATGGATTTTATCTACACACAAAAAAACCGCAACAAACACCAAAATAGGCACGATGTATAAGGTAAAATCGGAGATGAGTGCAGGCGTAAACATCAAAGCAGAATAGGTCAAATACGTAGCAATAGCCGCAACTGTCAAAGAAATAGCATTGTAACTATTTGAATGTGAATAGACTAAGGTTACGACTTCTGCATCAGATTCTTTTTCAATCGCTTGAACTGCTTCGTATAACCTTCTTTGAAAAGTTTCATTAAATATTTTTTGCATAGTGACATGTCAATATTAGCCCAAATTTACAGGTAATTTGGGAATTATCATAAGAATTGTTTGGAAATGTTTTTTTAGGGCTTTTTTATTGCATCATAAAATATTATTGTACTTTTACAAAAATATAACCATTATCTAAATTGGTATTATCTTTGTAGAAAATATCACAAAAAAGATAGCATTATCTATTTAGGAACGAGTGAAAAATAAGACAACCATTCTGCAAGAATCCAGAAAAGCTAAGTGATTCAGTAGCAGTTTTCTGGATTCTTGCAGAATGGACAACCTTAGCAAGTTATTTTTCACTCGTTCCTTCCTTGTCTAACAATTTATTATGCCCAAAAAAATATTTATTTCATATACGCAAGATGACCTTTTGCATCGTCAAAATATGGAAAAACAGCTAAAAGCTTGGGTTCGTAGCAAAAAAATCACGATTTGGCACAGAGAAATG
>JAAFHL010000532.1 GCA_013298365.1 Bacteroidota bacterium
GAAATGAAAATAGAAGTGCAAATAAAAACAAAATTCAAGAAGAAATTTGGATTTGTCCTGGATTGGCTAACTTTAAAAGTAATTCAAAAATAAATTGCTGATTTTCAATGAAAAGTAAGTCTATTAAAAGAAACTTGTATTAACAATGGCGACAGGCTTCCTAAGTCGGTGTTAAAAATAAGTAATTCCAATCACAATAGCAGCCATCCTACCCAAAAACCTTTGAAGTTGTTTGAATATCTCATAAAAACCTACTCAAATGAAGGCGATACAATTTTTGATGGCTACTTGGGTTCAGGAACTACGGCTTTTGCCGCTTACAATACAAATCGTAATTTTATCGGAAGCGAATTAGATAAAACTTATTTCGATTCTATGAAAAAACGTTTTGACATACACAGCTCACAACTATTGATTTCTTTATAGTTGGGGCTAACGGCTATATTGGCGCATTTTTCGCTGTGCGTTGGCTTTGAGCGTTGGGTTTAGTGAAAATTGTCGCCAATATTTTTGTTCTTGGATTTTCTATTAAATACTTTTTTTATTAATGCAGCTATCGTAAGTGGTAAGATATACACCAACAAAAAGAGACTAATAGTCCATAATGGTTGTCGCATACAACGCATAATAAATTCACTTTCAGCGGAGTTATCATTATATTCCCCCCCACTGCTATTAGTTATCACCTGCATTGAAGTTTTAACAAAACACTCTTTTACTTTAAGGTTAGTTGTATCTAGCATAAATTCAACTAATGCCCATGATTTATTATTATTTAAATATATCATATTACCCTTATTTCCTTGTAATACATTTGCTATTATTGTATTGTTTGAACATATTCTTAAGTTTTCATCCACCAAACAAACAAAAGAACTATCCCAATCAGATATATTTATACTTTCTGCCCATATCCACGCAAGTAAAAAAAAGTCGTATCTGTTTTTTGGTATATTATTGTGTTTTTATTAATTTTACCCAAGTTTGAATAGTTATCCTGCAATAACTCATATTTTTTAAATCTATCCACAATAAATAACTCTTTACTATTCTTATCTGGAAGTGGATAAGGTATCACAAAAGTATATATATATATAACAACTGGAAATCCTATACCTATTTGGAGTATAAAAAAAATATTTAGGAAAAATTTATTAGACATATATAATCTTTTTTAATGATAAGTAAGAAAGGAATAAAGCGGATAATGTTTGAAAAAACAGACCCAATTGTGATGCATATTGCCCCATTTTAAACTCCCAGTTTAACCAACTTATAGGTATAAACAATGGTGTGTTGTTATATCGTTCAAAGGAGTGCGAACAATCAATCATGAAGGCAAGAGTACCACACCACAATAGAATAGATAAAATCGTCAAAAAGAAGGGACAAGCTAAGAGGATTTTTTCAAAAGCGTCAAATTTTATACCTTTTTCTTGTATTATAGGTAAACAAGCTATTAAAAAACCTAAAAATGCAGTACTAACTGGTATTAATACTTTTGCTACCTCTATCAAATATTCAACTTGTTTTTGGCTATATACTATTTGATAATCCATATGTTTATATTTTTTTAATATCCAAGAACGCCAAGTGCTAATGCAGGTGGGCGGCGCATTGGCTTTGAGCTTCGATTCGCCCACTTGTCATTAGCACCTTTGTTATGCACCTTTATTTTATTTTTTTAACGACACTGGAGGGTTGGCAAAAGGCGGCACACTGGCAAGAAGCGTGGACTTTGCGGGAGGGCTGCCTGTGTGTCGCCTGTGCGGAGGGCTTAAGCAGTTAGTTTGAAAATGATTCATGATTAATTGATTTTAATTTCTTCTTCAGAACTTCCGTCAAGGTTAGTCCTCACAATTTTATATTCTTCAATAATAGTATCTTTGCAGCCTTTATACCTTATTATTTTTGTAAACAATGTTTTTTGACTAGTCGGCGAATAAGAAAGAGAAGAATAATAAACATTATCGCAAAATTTGAGCAATGTATCTGTTTTTCGCAGCAGAATATTTGTTTTATAATACCCATACATATTTACCCAAATAAAACTATTTTCATCTATCCAACTTACCCCAGAAACTTCATGTTTAGTCGGTAAGTTTATAAGTGTATCTATTATTTTTGTAGAAACATCTACATTTATTAAGACACGATTTCCTCCTAAAACTATTTTATTATTTTCTCCCCAATCCATAACTCCCGTAAATAGTGGATGTCTAAGTGAATCATAACAATTGCCTTCTAAATCCGATAATATAATATTTCTAACAGTTGATTGACCTTGTACATAATAAGATTGAAAGGCAAACCCTTTATTTAGTCTTGAAGGAGTTGGATTCATACAAAAAGGATATGAATTAATAATAGTTATTATGCTATTTTTGTCTTGTTTAATGGCAAGAATTTTACTTTCAAAAGAATTCAAAATAGGAATAATAAAGATTCCATCTTTATGCCACTTCGGGAATCCCATTCCACTATCATTAAAAATACTATCTTTTTGCTGCATATTTATATCAAATTTCAAAAGTCCTGTCTGCCCTAAAAAAATAAATTGGTCAGAATTTTGGGGATTTACAGAAGGATATCGACCATGATTAATGATTTTATACTTTTGATTAGGATTATCTTTTAATTTTTCGCACCTTTCACCTAAAATAATTCTATCACAAGCCATAAAGAATATAGCTACAATTATGTAAAAAAGAATCTGGTTATGCTTCATAATAAATATATATGTGTTGTTGAAATAGAAATAATTAATGAAGTTCACTAAAAACCCAATATTAGAGAAATACACATCAAATTTGTTAAAAATGATACTTAGCTTTTCTAAAAAATGCGGTTTTTAGTGATTCATTATGAATATAAATGGGAGATGTTCTACTATAATTTGATGATTTTTTTTACTATTTGATTATTGGACGTGTTTATTTTCACAAAGTATATGCCTTGTGGAAGATTTTCTATATTTATGTTTTCCGTGCTATTATTTTTTACCGTTGGTATATGGGTTAATAACATCTTACCTGTAGCCTCATATAATTCTATACTGATAATATCTTGATTTAAATGATAGTTCACAGAAAAATTATCTTTTACTGGATTTGGGTAAATATTTATATTCTTACTATCTTCCTCTAATAAGTAAACAGGATTCATGTTTTTAAGATGTAAAGAAAATGCAAATTGAACATTTGCGGGATTATAGGGATACCATCTATTAATAACATTATTACATGAAGTACACTCACATTCAACATACCAACAGTATGTTTTTGCTGTAATATCAACCGTATTTCC
>JAAFHL010000533.1 GCA_013298365.1 Bacteroidota bacterium
TATCGTGCCAATCCCAAGGGTGATTGCCATTTAGTTTCACAAAATAAAAGTTGCGTGGAAACATATCGCCCCCTCTTTTGAAAGTATCTCGATAGGCATTTTGCCTATTTGTATCTGCCCGATTGTGGGTAGCAAGGGCAGTATTTTGATTGAGTTTGGCAATAAACCAACGATTTTCGATAAAATGTAGCTTGTTTTTGCTTTGTTCCCAGGTAGCATTGTGAAACAAAGGTTTCCCTGCAAAGCTACGCCCTGCAATGCCCTCCGCAGGAACACGCCTACTTGGGTGCTGTGCTTTTGCAAAAAGGACACAGGCAGGTACATTAAAAAGGTTCTGCACATTTTTCAAATCCCATACCCCTGTCAAAGTAAAACCCTGCACAATCGCAGTACGAGTATTGTGATGCTGTTCTGCTTGCAAAAAAGAGCGAGGCAAGACAAACGCCAATTTGCCTCCATCTTTGAGCAAATAGTTGAGGCAATGCGCCATAAAGATAGCCGCAATTTCAAGATTAGGCATATTTTTTTTGCTGGTAGGCGTTACCTGATATTGGTCTGCCAAACGTTTGAGTGCCTGTTGATATTCGGCATTTGCGATACTATTGTAGGTAAACCAGGGTGGATTGCCCAGCACATAGTCAAAATGTTGTTTGAGAAAATAGGGTTTATAGTTATTTTGCAAAATAAACTTCCATATTCCGTCTCTATTTTGTTCTTTTGCTTGTTTGAATGCTTTGTAAATCGTATAAAATTCGAGCAAAAGGTTTTTTGGCGTTTGCGGATAGTTTTTGGCAATCATACTTATCAATGCCTCTGGCTTTGCAAGGGGAAGGTGCAGGCTTTTTGCTGCCAAATCATCTGCCACTTCCACCCCAAAATCAAAGAGTTGCGCCGAATGATGAAATAAGGCTTTGCTAAACATATAGTTTTGTTGGTCTATGGTAACCCTATATTGTTCGCCAAAAAGGGTAATATTTTCCTCTCTTGTGAGAATACTATTTGCCAAATATACTCGCAGTTGCAAAGGTTTGCGCTGCTGTGTGAGTTTAGGGGCAAGTGCCGCAAGTACCGTAGTTTTGGCAATCTGCACACTTAGGGGGTGAATGTCTATCCCTACTACTTGTTGCGCAAGTTCCTCCGCTTCTATATCAGGATACAGTTCTATAAGCCTTTGAATAGCAGCCATTAAGAATGAGCCACTCCCACAGGAAGGGTCTAAAATATAGGCATTTCTTTCAAATTCAAAATGATTTGCGACCCTATTACATAGCCAGTCAGGGGTGTAATACTCGCCCAAAGCATGTTTTGTCTCCAAATCTATTAAGCCTTGATACACGCCTTTGAGAATATCTGATTGCACATTGCTAAAATCGTACTCATTGATTTTATAGGCAATTTGATAGAAGTATTTTTGCAAATGGGGTAGGTATTTATCTTCACACACCCATTGATAAAAATCATTCTCTACAAAGTTTTGTATTTTGAGTAGATAAAATTTTTCTCCATTTAAAATGGCTTTTAAATCCAACACATCTATATGCAAGCCTTTTGCCACAAAGGTATAACCCAACAACTTGGCAAAAACATTAAGATAAGTATGTATCAAAAAGATTTCGTAGTTTGCATGAAACTTTCCGTAGGCAATAGATAGAAATTTTTCCCATTCTTGATATGCTGTTTGAATGTCGGTATCATTTTCTATGGTAGCAAAAAAAGTTCTCATTCCGCCCCACACATTCAAAAACAAAGGCGACCTACTCCCAAAATCCTGCTCTATTGCCTCTAAAGTAGGGATTTGCGGCTCGCTACGAAACAAGTGAAAATCAAGAAAGAAAAAGAAACTATCTATATTTTCCTCACTTAGCTGAAAATCCACCACAGGCGTAAGTACAATATCCGCAGGCGTAACCACTGCCTTATCAAGATAACTTTCAGGGGCTACCCCGAAGACCACCCAACGTATGCAATCCGTAGCGATCAGCGTAAAATTATATTGTTTGCCACTGTTCCAGTTGCCCGACACATATTCTTTCAACTGCTCTTTTGCATGTTCCAGTGTTTTTTTTAGGTCTTTTTCAAACTCAATAATGAGGTTTCTGCTTTGTGTATCTGCAAAACCTGTTTTGCTACGAGTAGGCAATTCTATTTTAGAAATACGTGCCTCTGCGCCCATAGACATATTCTGAATAGCAGCAAGTGCATCTTCATCTTTCTTATATAGCAAATGTAACAAGCCAAAAAATAACTGTTTTTTAGCTTCTTCGCTATGTGCTTTGCGCACATTTTCGAGGTATTCTTGTATAGATTTGGCGATATTCATGGTATTTTGTAAGATTTTAGGCAAAGGTAAGAAAAAAAAATTAGGGTTCAGAACTTTTGAAAAGTTCAAAACCCTAATAAAAAACGTTTATTGAATAACAATCTTCTCTGCCCATTCCCCTTTACTTGTTTTGATTTTGACAATATATATGCCACTACTCAATGACGCAAGACGGAAATGATGTTGATACTGACTAACATGTTTTTCGCTGTGTTGATGCACGATTTTGCCCGATATTTCATAAATATTTACCCAAATATCATCAACATTTGAGAGTTGAATGGCTAAATCAAAATTCCCATCAGAAGGATTAGGACTTAAATTAAGTGATTCAATGCCAATACTTTCAGGCATGATTGCCAAAATCTGCTCAACGCCCAATGTTACTTGTTTCATACAGCCATTTGCATCTTTTACCAAACAAGTATAATTCCCTGCTGCAAGCCCACTGATGGTAGGCGCATATTGATTGGGGCTAGTTTGCCAAGTATAAGTGTAAGGTGCAACCCCTCCCGAAGCAGTTACCGTTGCTGTGCCATTGTTTGTACCTGTCGAAGGGGTAGAATTTGTGCTAAGCGAAATAAGCGGTGGCGCAGTGATATTTGCGGTAACGGTACTTGTACAAGAATCTGCATCATAAACAATACACACGTAAGAGCCAATGCCTAAATTGCTAATATTGGGTGTAATTTGTCCATTATTCCATGTATAAGTATAAGGACTTGTACCATTTACTGCGGTAACGCTTGCTGTGCCTGTTTTGTCTTCGTAGCAATTCAAGCTTGTAACTGAAACGCTTGCAGCAAGGGTGCAAGTTGTACCACAAGGTGGAATAAGCATAGCACTGTCAATCACAAGTTCTTGTCCGCTATTGTCTGTAACACGAATCGGCAAGGCGGCAGGCGAAATAGAAGTTCCTGTTGCAATGTTTTGCCAAGTAATCGTATTTACAGCGCAACCTGGGG
>JAAFHL010000534.1 GCA_013298365.1 Bacteroidota bacterium
CTACATGATAATCAACTTTTTAATACTAAATTATCTTGTTAGTTTTTTTGCAACTCATACTTACTTTACCAAATAATCATAACAAATAAAATGAAAAACTTTCCATCTGCTGAACAGAAATGGTTGAGTGTACTTTCTAAACTGTTTCAAAGTTTAGATGAAAATCTTTTGAAACAAATATTAGAAAAAGGAGAAATCTCCACGTTTAATACAGGAGAAACTATTTTTAAACAGGGCGATACTGAGAAAAACTTTTTTATCGTACTATCGGGTAGGTTTAGGGCTGTAGCTGAAAGCAATGGTTATCTCAAAATACTGGGAGATATTACTGAAGGGGAGCCTATGGGTGAGTTCGCACTTTTTTCGGGAGCACCTCGCTCGGCAACTGTATATGCGATGCGGCCGTCTGTAACCTTACAACTATCCGAAACGGAATATCTTAATTTGGTAGGATTACAACCTGCATTTGCACAAAAACTAACTTCTATCATCATCAATCGGCTTAGGAGCAATAGTTTGCAAAAAAAACGGCACGATGCCCCTCAAAATATTGCGTTAATTAATCTGCAACAAGACCATGATATTACCGATTGGACACAACTCATTGAAGCCCAATTTAATAAAACAAATATACCTTATCAAAAATATGATTATGAATCTTTTGCGAAAGAAGATGCAAATACCTTTTTTCAAAAATTGGAATCAAGTGAGGGATTAAAGTTTTTTGTTTGCAGTAACGAGCATCCTGAATGGTCGAGACAGTGCTACACTTACGCAGACCTGATTGTTATTGCAACAAAATTTGATAGTAAGCACGATATTCATCCATTAGAAGCGGAGCTGAACCTTTATAGTAAGAATCTCCTAAATAAAAAAGTTTACCTGCTTTTACTTCATCCAGAAAATGCCGCACACCCCGTTCATACCCAAAAATGGCTTGAAAAAAGACGCTTAGATTTACATATACATTTGAGAAAAAATCATATAGGAGATGTGTCAAGATTTTGCAGAATTGTTACTAATAGGGCAGTCGGATTAGTATTAAGTGGGGGAGGGACAAAAGGCTATGCACATCTTGGTGCAGCCAAAGCAATCATAGAAAGTGGGATTCCAATTGATTTTCTCGGTGGGACAAGCGCAGGAGCTTTATACGGATTAACGATGGTGAGCCAAGATTTTGACTTCGAAAAAATACACTTTTATGCCGAAGATGCATCAAACAAGAAGCTGACTTCCAATGACTATGCTTTTCCTATTATATCACTTTTGACGGGTAAAAAACTCAAAAACTATTTGTATAATATATTTGGAGATACCTGTCTAGAAGATTATTGGATTTCATCTTATTGTATCTCGTCCAACTTTTCTACTGCTTCTCTCTGTATGCATGAAACAGGCTTAACACGAGACAAAATACTTGCCAGTATTGCCATTCCTGGGGTTTTCCCTCCTGTTATGCTCGATAATGAATTACATGTAGATGGAGGGGTAATGGACAATTTACCTATTCAGTCTATGTACAAATACCCTGTGGGGCATATCATCGCACTATCTCTTTCAAGTATTACACAACGCAAATTTGATATTTCAGAAACGCCTTCAAACAAGGAATTACTTTGGGATAAATTATTAAAAAGAAAAAAATACAGACTTCCTAGCTTAGGTTCTCTGATTATCAGCTCCTTAACACTCAATAGTGTGGGAAAACAAGATCAAAATAAATCTAATGTTTCGCTTTACTTAGAATTAAACCTCAAAGGCTTTGGATTTTTAGATGACACAAAATGGAAACAAATTATACAAAGTGGCTTTAATCAAATGAAAGATTACCTCGAAAAGGTACAAGCTACTGAGAAATTTTGGTAAATATTGCATGTTATTGAGTATATTATACTTGCGTTAAAATCATTTTCAAGTAATTAATGTAAGTTGCGTATTGTTTTTAGGGTACTGCGATTCTCCAGAATCGCAGTCTATACACAAAACATGTATGCTTAATGGTTTGCTTTTTTATGCGATTTTGGAGAATCGTAGTACGAACATCGTTACAATCGTTTCATTCGCAACTTACATTAATTACTCTTCCATTTTGACCGAAGACCTATATTCTTCGGCTAAATCAGAAGTACTCAATAATATACCTGCCATTCACGCCCCAAAAACAACATTTTTCACTCGATATGCAATAAGAGAACGATTTTTTTGTTTTCTTTGTAAAAAAAAAGAACTTATTATTTTTCTATGCAAAAACATCAATTACTTACACTTATTGCCTTCGTTCTTGTTCCATTTTTGGGGTTTTCTCAATGCGTTTCTACCTATCCTTTTGTAGAGGATTTTGAAGTAAATGGGCAAAATGGTTGGACTTCTCAAGTATTAACAGGTAGTGCTAACACTTGGGCTTTTGGTACACCTGCAAAATTATTTATCAATTCGGCTGGATCAGGAGTAAACTCTTGGGTTACAGGCGGGCTTAGTACGGCTTATTATACAAATGGCGAAAAGTCAGCAGTTGTAAGTCCCTGTTTTGATTTTAGCTCCCTCATAGAGCCGCAAATTGGCTTAAGGGTGTGGTGGCAATCCCAATTTAGTGTAGATGGTACTGTGTTAGAGTCTTCTATTGATAATGGTACTACTTGGCAAGTGGTAGGTGTGCTAAATGCTGCTTCGAATTGGTACAACAACAACACCGTAGATGCAGCACCTGGCGCACAAACCGTAGGCACAGCTTTGGGTTGGACAGGGCAAACAGGAAATAATGGCAGTGCGGGTTGGCGATTTGCACAACAAGACATGTTTTCACTCGCAGGACAATCAAATGTATTGTTTCGTTTGGCTTTTGCCGCAGACAATTTTACCAATTCTGATGGTTTTGCCTTTGATGATGTAAAAATACATGAGTCCCATCATATAGATTTAGGCCCTGATAAAACCATTTGTGGTGGCTTGCCCGTTATTTTGAGTCCAGGTACTTTTTCGAGTGCAACTTACACTTGGTCCACGTTTCAATATACCCCAACGATTACGGTTTCTACCCCAGGCACTTACATTTGTACCGTAGTAGATTCATTAGGTTTTAGAGACAGAGATACAATCATTGTAACGCAATCTACGATTAACTATAATTTAGGTCCCGACCAAGTATTATGCCCAGGCACAAGTATAACGCTTAATACTGGCAATCCACAAGCAACTGTTCATCAGTGGCAAAACTTGGCAGGTGCTGTGTTGAACAATACGCCTACCTTAGTTGTCAATGCAAACGGGACATACGTTTCTACTGT
>JAAFHL010000535.1 GCA_013298365.1 Bacteroidota bacterium
GACAAGTGGGCAAAAAATGGTTTCTTTGAGCGATTATTATAAATTTGCGGAAGCAGCAGTACTTTCAGACAAAGAAACCAAACTTTTTTTGCAGGGCGTGAGCCGAAAACAAGAGGGAATCAAAATACAAGAGGGCGATTATCAAGTCAAGACTACCCTTAACGAAGAAACCATTGATTTGTTATATCGTGTAACGGTTTTAGAAAGTAAAAGCCATTTCTTCCAACTTGTGATGTGGATGCCCTACGAAGATGGCTGCAAAGTATATGAAAAAATGGACAGCATCACCCGTACTTTCCGATTGATTAGTGATGGCGGGAATAGTATATAATCCAAGCTAACAATGACGCTTCGTAGTAGCGATTATACAGCATCAGTGCAAACAAACAAAGGACTATGAATTTCATATTACTGACAAAGCCGCATACATTTCCACATCACTTACCGTTGCCGTACCAAAGGTTTGCACCACAATGCCTGCCGCAAGATTACCCAAAACGGCTGCTTGCCAAGCTGTTGCGCCTACACTGAGTGCCATCGCAAGCACAGCAGTAACGGTATCTCCTGCGCCTGTTACATCAAAAACTTTGCTTTGATTAAAAACAGGAATATGAGCAGTAATAACTTCATTTTCTGCATTTTCAAATAAAGTCATGCCATGTTCGCCTCGTGTAATCAGGATATATTTTGCTTGGGTAAGTGCCAGTAAATCCTTTCCTGCTTGTAATAAAGTTTTTTCATCTATAATAAAATACCCTACGGCTTGCTCTGCTTCTGGCAAATTTGGCGTAAAAATAGTTGCCCCTTTGTAGCGAAACAAGGCTTTTTGCGCATCAACAATCACAAGTGTGTGCTGCAAAGCCGCCGAAATAATGGCTTCATTAAATACGCCATCACCATAATCTGCGCAAACAATGGCTTTCATTTTTGGGGAATGTTCCCGAATGAAAGCAGCCATTTTTTCCGAATCTTGGGCTTCAAAAGGCTGTTTTTGCTTTCTATCAATGCGCACAATCTGCTGTGTAACTGATTGACGAGCATGTGCAGCAATGCGTGTTTTGGCAGTTGTGGTAAAATGAGGGTGTACAAAAATGCCTTTTGTAGCGATTTTTTTGCTTGCAAGGCAATTTTGCAGCGCATCGCCATAGTAGTCGTCCCCAATTCGACCCACAGCGCATACATTTGCGCCCAAAGTAGCTGCATTATACATTGTATTACCTGCACCGCCAGGCACTTGCTTAGTTTGCTCATGGCGCAAAATTACCACAGGTGCTTCTCTCGAAATCCTTTCTGCCTCGCCCGACACAAATTCATCTAAAGCAATATCGCCAATAATCATCACATCTGTTCCTGCAAATTGCGCAATGATTTGTTGTAGTTGCACTTTTTGCTGCTGAAAAGCCAGATAAAAATCGGCATAAAAAGACTCTTTTATCGTCATCTATTGAATATATTCTAATACTAAAATGCCTTGATGATTGGAAAATTGCTGCAAAGGCACATTTGCTATCCAATGTTTTGAATTGTCAGGATAGGTTACTTCTTGTATAAATTGTGTATAGGTATTCGGCAGAAGGCCTAATGAAAAAACAAAATCATCTAATTCGGCTGAGATATGCTCATCATAATCCCTTATATGTAAGGTATAGTAGCCATACGTATTCAAATCCACATCATGTAGATTATAAAGCGTGTAAGGCACAGTTTGTACATTTGTCTGTATGGATAAATCTCTGTTTTGAATAATCCAATTACCTGTATTATTCGCATGTACTGCAAGATACAAATCGGGGCAAGAGTTAGGGTACGGTTCATTTATATCATACGATTGAAAGGGTGAAAGAATCGTATTCATTTCCAAAGAACGCAATTTTACCTTGTTAAAATAAGGAAGCACACGTAGCGTTTTGGAAAGCGAACTTGTGCCATATTGATTTGTGGCAGTGAGTGTAATGATAAAAGTACCATCTGTACCAAAACTATGTTGAGGATTTTTGTCCGTAGAAGTATTTCCATTACCAAAATCCCAAAAATAGGCAGCATCTATGCCCATGGTTTTATTTTCAATGCTTATAGAACAAGGCGAAAGGCAATTTTCACCTGTAGTTCCATTATTAAAAAGGATGTCAAAACTTATAACAGGTTTAATTTTCGGTTCATTGATACGCACTTTCTGCATCTTTGAGCTAAAACTACCTGAATTTGAGGCTGATAAAAAAATATCATAATCGCCAGGGGCATTAAATATGTGTTCTGGATTTTCGTCAGTACTGCTTCCTACATTGCCAAAAAGCCAATTATAAGTATTAGCATTACCTGTGGAAGTATTGATAAAAGTAACTTTGCAAGGGGCTTCGCACTCGTTATTGAGCATTTTAAAATCAGCATTTGCAGGTTCACGCCCCCATATATCGCCATTACAAGCAAGAAACAAGCAAGAAATGAATACTAAAACGAAATATTTCATGGATTTTTGAATGGATTGTTACGCAAAGATAGGCAATTTTTTGTTTTTTCGCAAAGAAATATAACTAAAAAGTATCTATTTAGGTTCATGGAATAAAGCTCTTTCCACCCTGTCAGAGTTTAACCCTGACAGGGTTCGATTTTTTTTATTGTTTTTTTACGCGAAATTATGGTCAGAAGTTCTTGCCGATTTTCTATGTCATTATCAAAATAACACTAAAAATTAATCCCAAGCGTAGCCTCTGCATAATCTGCGGCGGCATAATGCGCTTTTAAATACATGCCAACATAACTATTGAAACGCTGATGTCTTTGCGGATTTTGAAAATGATAGGTAGGTCCAATGCGGGTAAAAAAGAAATTCCGCCCCTGAAAAGCAGGATTCATGTATAAATGAAATTGCGACATAAAACCCACTTTTCCCCACATAACCTCATGTCCCCCATAAATCGAAATATAGGTTGTTTTGGCTCCAGCATAAAAACCTTCTTTTTCATTGTCTTTTTTCCAAGCGATTTGTTCGCCATTTGTAGCAATTTCTACGCCTGCAAGCCACTGTCTTTTGGCAGAACGAGGAAATAAAAGATAGGGCGAAATAATGTGTACAGGATAAAAAGGTCCGTCGGGCATATTACCTTCTTTCACCGCAAATCCATAACGAAAGCCCATTTTTATTTTTTTATTGATTTGATAATGTGCTATTTGTAATGTATCCTTTGTTTCATTAGGGGCAAAACGATAATGAATACCGAGTTGTACACAGGCTGTATTAATACCAAGATTGGGCGAACGAAAATGCCCATTTGAAGAA
>JAAFHL010000536.1 GCA_013298365.1 Bacteroidota bacterium
CTAATTCAATTGATGTCAATACTTCAATTTGTTGTAAAAGCCTATTTAAGGCATTAATGTGTGGTAAATACTTTTTAAGTATTTGATATTCTTCATTCATTATAAGCAATCTTTTAACAGATTAATTAAAAATAAAGCATTTACTCCCGCTTGCGCTACATCTTCCTAAGCCTTTTCTGCCAAAACCACAAAAAAACGCCACGCGCTCTGGCGAAGTTTGTAACTTCGCCTTTCTGTTTGCTGTTCCCCGCTCGTGCCACCTGTTCTGTCAAACACCCACAAAAAACAGCACAACGCGCTGGTTCAAATTTGCAATTTGAACCTTTCTGTCTGCTGATTTTCAATCAAGCGAAGCAGCACAAAACTACATAAATCTTTGTCTTTCAAAGAAATAACTTTGTAATATTTCGATAATTCCGTGCTGCTTGCGCTTGGTCGAAGACCAGCAATAGAACAGTTGAGTTACAAACTCAACCGAGCGAGTCCGATTTTTTAGTGCTTTTTGTGCATACTATGTGCGAGCGATAATTTCTATCTCTAATAGAGGTTTCTCATTTTCTAAAATATCATCTATTCGGGCTAGAATTTCTGGTGCGTATTCAATTACTTTTTCTATTAAGAGGAGTCCTTTTTCTATTTCTGAAACTTGTAGATTTTGTTTTGTCCTAATTTTAGAGGCTAATGTAAATGCAATATTTTGCTGGAAATCAGTCAATAACTTAGTTTCTCTACCCCATCGCTCTATTTCTTTCCAAGTTTCTATGGGTATAGATTTTATTATTTTATTATTTTCTATTATTCGCTGTTTATCAAAATCACTTTCGGTTAGAACAGTTCTTTGCGATTTATTTTTCTTATCAATTAAATCTAGTTTTAAGGAAGTAATATCAAAGTCAAAATTATGATTCTTTATCTTTAGCCAACAATCTTCTTTCTTAGCCCATTCTCCATATAAACCTCCTGGAGCTGAGTCTTTTATGAAAGATTCTAGTGCTATCATGATTGTATATAAAACGGATTTTATTTCTTCGGAAATATTTTGCTCTTTCCAAATTTTATATAAATCAAGTTGATTGTCGGTTATTAAGTTTAATAATGCCAAACTATAAGGTAACGTTATGTAACGCATATCTCCTATTGCGTTTGGTTTTACACCATATACTTTTTCTCCTGCCCTAAATAAAATTGCTTTCGCTATAGTATCTTCAAAATAGATATTATCTATCTTTTTTTCTATATTATGTTGTATAAACTTTAAGTAGTTTTTTTGATTTCCTTGTACCACAAAATGAGGCCCGATTAAAATTTTTGTTCCTTCTTTAACTTCTTGATATGCGTTGATATATTTTGCTAATTCTTCCTTAGTTTGGGCTTTCCTTTTGGAAATTTTTATATTGTCAGTAGAGTGTTATAAGTCCACATCTCGGTTAAAGATTTTTCTTTGCAAAAATTTCATCTAAATGATATTGTAAAAACTCTTTTTTAGGTAAATATTTTTGCGGCATAGTAAGTTTTGCTCGCTCAAGGTGTGAAAAATATTTATCATAATAATTTGTATCTTGTTTCTTTTTGAGTTGAGAAGATATAAGTATTTCATATTTTTCATTTATCGCAATAAAACCTTTATCAAAAGCTTTATCATAAAGAGCAGATAAACAAATTCCGTTTTCAGGATTTAGCCTTTCGGTTTCATTTTTAGACCAAGGAACTATATGGCTTGCAAATAGTAATTCGGGAATATCAATTCCAGAAATAGCACATTTACTTGTATAATTAGCAACTACAATTTGTCTAAAAATATGTTGATTTACACGAGTTTTTACTTCTCTAATTTTTGTTTCGCCTTGTAAATCCTTAATATCAAAAAATAAATCATCAAATTTTGTTTCGATGGTTTGATTTTCTTTTTCTGCTAAAATCTTTTCACTTTCAAAAATTAGTAATTCTTTAGGCTCATATTGGGTTTCAAGTTGCTGTTACAAAAGAATAGCCAAAAGCTGATGTAACACCGCTTTACCTCTGTTTTTGGCATTATGAATAACCTCGAAAAAGCCAATATAAAAAGGTAGTTTTTCTTGTGAAATACCTCTATGAGGTCTTAGCCAAGAGCGTAGCAAAGACCAAAGACCTTCACAGGTATTGACATGGACTTCACAAAAGCCATCATTATCGTCATCACGAGCGTATTCTTTTCGACCATGATTGACTGTTTTATGGTAATAAAAGTCTGATAACCAATTATATATAGCGTATTCGTCTGTATAAATTTTAGAGTATTGTTTGATTTGTGTTTTTATTACTGGAGTTATTGTTTTTGTCTTTACATCATTGAGCATTTTTAAAACTACTTGACCATCACGTTGAACCATACCAAGTATAGGAACTTTATCATCAACAGCCGTGCCTCGTCCTCGTTTTCCTTTTAAACGTCTGCATCTGGGCTTACGGTTTTTTTTTTTTACCGCTTGGCTATTTCCTTTGTGACCTGATACGATATATACCTCGTCTATTTCGATTTCATTCTCAAGAATGGGCGATGGTTTGAGTTCAACCGTTTTACTACGAAGTGTGTTACACATAATTTGCGTATCGCTTTCGTTTAAATCTAACTCTTTGGCTATCTGCGTATTAGATAGGTTTAAACCCATAAAGTAGAGGCATAAAATCCATACTTTCAAGGGTTGATGATGACCTTCAAATACCGTCATCGTTAAATCATCATAATATTTATGACAATTTTTACATTGATAACGATAGCGATGTTCACAACTATTATGATGACCATGACGTTTGTAACTTTGACTTGTACAGTGCGGACATTTTACCCCTTCTGACCATCGAAGTTCCCGTACTTTTTCATAACAAAGACGATCTTCTACTAAATCTTTTATATTTATTAACATAAATGGCTATTTTGAATACAAAGTTACTACTTTTTTCAGCAACTTGAAACCCAATATGAGCCTTAAAGTTTTTATAATTAAAATCAAAACATATTTTTTAATGAGTATTTACACACTATTTTCTAATCTTTCTAAAAAAGAAGAAATGAAACAAAGCACAATAACCACTTTTTCAAGCATGGTACGGCACAAAAAACAATTCTTGTTGTGCCTCGTGGCAGTTTTTGCCACTTTCGCGCTACAAGCGCAAACCACCCGCTACGTCAAGCAGACCGCGACAGGCACAGGCAACGGCTCTTCATGGGCTAATGCAAGTGCGAACTTGCAAGACATGATTAACGCGTCGGCAGTAGGCGATGCCGTATGG
>JAAFHL010000537.1 GCA_013298365.1 Bacteroidota bacterium
TAAGAATCAAAAAAAAAACAGAACAGATTCAAGACCTAATTATGATAAAGAAGTAGTTAAAATGGGGATGGATTTACTTGATTCTGCCAACAAATCCAATATTAAAATCACATCAGAATTAGGTAAACAAGCATTGGATATAGCCATAGAAATAGATATGCTTAGAAAGATTGAAAAAGTAAAATTACCAAATAAGACTGGTAAGCGTCTTAATTCTATATTTTTTCCTTCTTTATGCGAAATGTATGAGTACGAACCCGTACTTGAGATGGGACTAGTAGGCTTATTTTGTACAATGTTTCATTTATTATTGAAAACAAAGTTCAATTATGGTGGAGCAAAGGACTGGTGTTTCAAATCCATAATTTATGTACGGAGTGCTTTTCCTGATGCAGCAATAAGACTAATAAATGAAAAGCAAGAAACAAGTTTTTTGAAGGTTGAGTTTGAATTATACACAGCAAATTATATATCACATTCTCATATAGACAGCGAAAAGGAATGTGATTTGATTATTGCTTGGGAGGATAATCTTAATAGAACAAAAATGCAAAAATTTGGCAGAAAAATCCCTCCCATTCTCTCGCTAAAAAATCTGCTTGAAACAGGAAAAATAGAATTTTTATAATATCAGTCTTTGAGCTTATCGAAACACCAATAACATGACAAAGATAAGCAACGTTTCGACTTCGCTCAACGACCAATTCTAACAAGTTATTTTTTACCTGTTCCTTATAGCGTTTCTCCACCAAAATCCCACAAGTATGACAATAGAACAATATATTCAAAATATCAACAAACTTTTTACATCAGGTACGGCTACAGAGCATACATATAGAGGCGATTTGCAGCAACTCTTAAAAACCATTTTGCCCGAAATTACGGTGATGAATGAGCAAAAACGAATTGCTTGCGGTGCGCCTGATTATGTGTTGATAGATAAAAACAAAATCCCCAGAGGCTATATAGAGGCAAAAGATATTGGAGGCAAGGATTTGTTGGGCAAAAAAGAAAATAAAAGCCAATTTGATAGGTATAAAAATGATTTGGAGAACCTGATTTTTACAGATTATCTCACTTTTTTGCTGTTTAAAAAAGACCAATTTGTGGCAGAAGTTCGGATTGCAGAAGTGGTAAAGGGCAAAATTGTAGCGAAATCCGAAAATTTTGAGGCGTTTAAACGGCTTATTGTTGGCTTTTCGCAGCATAAAACACAAACCATTTTTTCGCCTGTGCATTTGGCGGAAATGATGGCAAATAAGGCAAAATTGCTGGCAGAGTATATTGCAAAAGCTTTAAAAAATGACGAAGAAAGTGCAGAAACTTCTATGTTAAAAGGGCAAATGAACGCCTTTAAAGCTGTTTTGATGCACGATTTAAGCATTGATAATTTTGCAGATGTCTATGCACAAACGATTGCTTACGGCATGTTTGTGGCTCGTTATCATGATAGCACTTCGCAGACGTTTAGCAGGGCAGAAGCGACCCGTTTGATTCCGAAAAGTAATCCTTTTTTGCGCCAACTTTTTAAAGACATAGAAGACAATGACTTAGATATTCGGATTGACTGGGTGATTGATGATTTGGTTTCTATTTTCTTGGCAAGCAATGTCAAGCAAATTATGTCCAATTATGGCAAAGAAACGCAACAAGAAGATGCAGTCATTCATTTTTATGAAACGTTTTTGGCAGCCTACGACCCAAAATTGCGCAAAGCTCGTGGCGTTTGGTACACACCTGCGCCTGTTGTGAATTTCATTGTTAGGGCGGTTGATGAGATTCTAAAAACGGATTTTGGCTTATCTGCGGGTTTGGCAGATACTTCTAAAACGAAAATAAAAGTTACGCAGCCGTTGTCTGTGGGGACACAGACAACGGAAAAAGAAGTGCATCGGGTGCAAATTCTTGACCCTGCCACAGGTACAGGCACTTTTTTGGCAGAAGTGATTAAGCATATTTACAAGCGTTTTGAAAAGCAAAAAGGGATTTGGAGTGGCTATGTAGAAAAGGAACTTATCCCTCGTCTCAATGGCTTTGAGTTGCTGATGGCGAGCTATGCAATGGCGCATCTGCAATTAGATTTGCTGCTAACGGAAACGGGTTTTGTGCCTACGAGCAATCAACGCTTAAAAGTGTACCTGACCAATAGCCTCGAAGAACATCACCCCGATACAGGCACAATTTGGGCGCAAGCCCTTGCAAATGAAGCGAATGAGGCAAACGCTATCAAACGTGATTTACCCTTAATGTGTGTGATTGGCAATCCTCCTTATAGTGGCGAAAGTGCTAACAAAGGAGAGTGGATATTGCGTTTATTAGAAGATTACAAGAAAGAACCTGGTGGAAAAATAAAGCTAAACGAGAGAAATCCCAAATGGCTAAATGATGATTATGTGAAATTTTTACGATTTGGACAGCATTATATTGAGAAAAATGGAGAAGGAATTTTGGCTTTTGTCAATCCGCATGGCTTTCTGGATAATCCTACTTTTCGGGGTATGCGTTGGCATTTGCTCAAAACGTATGACAAAATTTATATATTAGATTTACATGGAAATAGCAACAAGAAAGAAACTTCTCTTGATGGAAGTACCGATATAAATATATTTGATATAAAACAAGGCGTAAGTATTAATATTTTTGTCAAAACAGGCAAGAAAAAAGAAGGCGACTTAGCGCAAGTGTTTCATTTTGATTTGTATGGGAAAAGACAAGTTAAATATAATTTTTTGCTAAAAAATAGCCTTAAATCCACTCCTTACAAGAAACTACCTAATATTGCCCCAAATTATTTTTTTACGCCAAAAGATTTTAAAGACCAAAAAGCTTATGATACAGGTTTTTATATGCAAGAATTATTTACAATAAATTCTGTGGGCATTGTTACAGGAAGTGATGCGATTTTGGTAAATGAAACACAGGCTGAATTGACGAAAAATATCGAAAAAAAATATAAAATAACGGTAAATAAAAACCTCATTCAGCCTATTGCTTATCGGTTATTTGACCAGCAGTTTATTTATTATGATGCTAAAATGATTGAAAGAATGAGAGACGGTGTAATGAAACATTTTTTGAAGGGGAATAATATTGCTTTGACTTTATGTAAGCAATTTAAAACAGGGAATGATTATAGGCATATTTTTATTACCCATAAAATTACAGAGAGTTCTTATGTCTCAAATAGAACAAGCGAAATTACCTCCGTTTTTCCTTTGTACTATTATAATGGAGAACAACAAAATCTGCTTGATGAAAATACAAC
>JAAFHL010000538.1 GCA_013298365.1 Bacteroidota bacterium
TCAGTTTTCTGCGAATTTCAGTTTTCTGCGAATTTCAGTTTTCTGCGAATTTCAGCTTTCTGCGAATTTCAGTTTTCTGCGATTTTCAGTTTTTCTGCGAATTTCAGTTTTATATTTATTTATAAATAATTGATTACCAGTTAGTTTTATTTTTTCCATGATAGCCCATAACGGCACGCACTCACGCTATAGTCGATGAGCGTTTGCCCTGCGTTTCGGGTATCGGCTATTGGCGGGAGTGCTAATGTTCTCTGTGTTTTTATTTAAACCGTATCCCATATTTGCCGTCATCTGTTACCAACATCAATTCTACGCCTTTTACATTTTTATTTACCACTCCTTTAACAAACATACTTTGGCTAGGGATAAATATGAATAGCGCATTACTTTTCCAAAGTTTTTGCTTCTTGTATATTTTGTCGCAATACACTTCAAAACTACTGCCCCCATATGGATCTTTATTGGTAGGCTTCCCAAAAACAGTTACTGCTTCTGAATATAAAATTCCCGTAAAGCAGCCACTTTCCATGATTAACTTCGTAAACAACAAGCTATCTTGTTTATTTACATAATAAACAATTCTGCCCTCAACATCTTTGTCTTTGTGCATGAATTGATTAATTTTGCGAAAAGTGTCCTTACACGTTTTATCTTTGGCAAAAGAATATTTAGAGACAAAACAACCTTCTGTAAATGAAATTGCCATCAAAACAATGAATAAAATAAGTGTTCTCATTGTTTGATGATTTTATTGTATATAAGTCCGTTTTCAGTTCTCAATACCACAAAATAAACGCCCGATGATATTGGGATATTCAATTCAATTTCATGTTCTCCTTCTTTTTGATTATCAACATTTTTGACAAATAAAACGCGTCCTTGTAAGTCTATAACAGTTAAATTTATAGATGTTTTTTTTGTTAAATGATAATTAATTGTGGTGTAGTCATTGTATGGGTTTGGAAATATTTGCATAGAACTATGCTCATCTAACTCATTTTGAGTAGAATTAACCCCAGTACATTGTCCTGTTGTAGAGGGTGTAAGCCAATTCATATTATTTAAGAAGTTGCATTGTATATTAGGGTTTGTAATAACGCCAATGCTTTGTGTTCTTGCTGCTAAGCCGCCTGTGATATCCTCTGCTTTTAAAGTTGAATTTATATAGTACTGAAAATTAAAAGGTTGCATTACTTTACTTGTGTCTGCACAATGTGCGACTTGATGAGCATGTCCAAACTCATGTAGAGTTGTTGAAAAATAGTCATTCTCCTTAGCAGCCATAGGAATATTAGGGTCATAACGCCAAAGTACATTACTGTTAAATGCTATGTCAAACTCTTCAAGGTAATATGCTACTTGTGGGTAAGGAGTAGTTGTCCCATAACATGAACTTACCTTGCTGCCAACCATAAATGTTTCAGCAGCAGTAGTTGAATCTGTCCCGAATGATTTGGAGTAGATTAAATTGATACCATCTTTGGTTGTGTTCGGCGAAATATCCAAAGAAGAGTTTGCCCCCCTTTGCCAATTTATGCCCGTTGCACATTGCCATTTTAGGATAGTAGAATCTAAGTATATACTCACATATGGGCTAATCGTATCAAAACTGCTACTTAATTGGATATTATACCCACCATTAAACTTGTCAGGTAAAACCATTTTAAACATTTCTCCACTTGAAACTTCCCATGATGTTCTTACAGCATATGGAATATCCAATACTTGTGTACTTGTATCAATCCCTATCCCTCCTGCTTTTTCTACAACTATTCTACCTGTTCCTGCAATTTTATTGCCTGCTGCTGTTGAGGTAGGAACATACACAACAATCGTATCGGGAGTTGCAGAAATAGTATCTCCTTTCCAAGAAACAATCGCAGAAGGAGGGGCTATGATATAATAATTTGTATTTGCTAACTGGTCTACATTTCTGAATTTTACTGCACCTTGTGTATATCCAAAGTCATTTCCGATAATTGTCAAGGGTTGAAATGTCCCAGCAGGAATACTCGCAGGATAAAAATCGACAATAGAAGCCGCTATCATAGTCTGCCAACTTCCCGTTATTGCCCCATCAACTACCCAAACTATTGGAAAATCTACAAAAGTGCCATTGTCATAATATTGCGTATGTCCTTGCATAGCATCTTCATCAAACCCAATATTAGGGATTGAAATGAGGTTTGCAATCGAAAATTTAACATGACACAACTGTTCAGATGTTGTAGTTATATCATATAAATTAATGGGCGAATTGACACATTCTAACGCAATTCTCAACTTTGAACCTGTTGAATCAGAAAGCGTTAGCGTATAATCGGGGCTTGTAGTAGCTGTTCCCTTAGTAGCGGTAATATTCCCATTTGCTGCAATATTGCTGCCAAATGCGGCTATGTCATAATCAAGATAAATTTCGCCTCCCCCATATTTGTAGGTACTTGAGAAAGTTGATAACTTTATATCAAACTCCAAATAAGGCTGTCCTGTATTCCAACCTGTAACTACAGGATTCGCAAATTCATATCCAACATCCGTAGAAAGCGTATTGTAAATAGAAATCCCTGTTTGTTCTTTAACCCATTTTTGTATGTCTTGTTGTCTCTCTGTAAATCCGATTGCTTTAAATTTTGTGCCTACCATTTTTTCCAACTGCGAATATAGCCCCTTTTCGTAGGAAATGGGATCATTTACGCAAAATACCCGTTTTTTCCCTTCTAAATCTTGGGTTTTAGCGAAAAAAATGCCTTCTTGATGAGGCGTTAATTCTGTATTATGTGTAATAATCAATATTTTATCATCAACTTCGCCGCCTCTTGTGATGATTTCAACCGTTGTTGAAACACTTTCCCCCTTAAAAACCTTGTAAACTTCTACAAGATTACTTGTATAAATAAAGGTATGCTTTTCGTTCCAAAAACCGTTGGTTCTCAAAACTTTACCTTCAAACACAAAGTCTGAATTAGCAACTTTGCGCTGTAATTCGACAGCATTTTGCGCCAATAAAAATAACACATTGCTTAATAACAAAAATCCGATAATAATCTTTTTCATATTTGATTGAATTAATAAGTGTGTACGTTATTTTAAAATAATTGTTGTTGTTATTCTCATATTTAATCACAGAGAACGACTAAATTGACGCTATTTTCGCTGTGCGTTTGCCTTGCGCTTTGATTTAGCGAAAATTGGCGGCAATGAACTTTGTTGTATGTTTTTTATTTCATAAACTCGCTTTTGATTTTATTTGTATGA
>JAAFHL010000539.1 GCA_013298365.1 Bacteroidota bacterium
GGCGAAAACAATGCTTTTGTGGCGGCAGAATTGATGGCTTGCATGTATGACGGCTCATTAGATGCGTTTACGGCTTCGCAATATTGGTATTTGCCACAACATTCGCCTTTTGACCCCGATGCAAACAACAATCGCTACAATGTTTTTCCGATGGCTTGGCGCAATTCAAGATTGGAATATACAGGCTACAATTTTCATGGCTTGAATTTGCAGAAAAACTATCACTATTGTTCCTTTACACAAAGGGGCGATTTTAAATATCCTACTCTTAATAATTTTGGTTTGAATGACTATCGTTATTGGCGATACCGAAATAATGATTGGGATACTGATGTTGATATGCCGATTTCATCTAAATCGGGGGGCGTATATATGTCAAGTGAGGAAAATGCTGAACCTATGTATAATATGTCAAAAATGAGTGAAGACGATATTGTGGCTTTTCAAAATGAGAAAAAAATGGTTCCAGCAAATTATTCTTCTGAAACAAAAAACCTACTTCCGCCCAAACCTACAACTCCTCAAAAAGATGAAAAAGAAGACAAAAAACCTGCACCTCCCGTTCAAGTTCGTACAAATTTCCAAGAAACTGCCTTTTTTATGCCACAATTACACACAAATGCAAAAGGCGAAGTCATCATTGAATTTACCATTCCCGAATCTTTGACAAAATGGCATTTTAAGGCGTTGGCGCATACAAAAATGATGCAATCGGGCATTTTGGAGAAAAATGACATTGTAACGCAAAAAGATTTGATGGTTTTTCCGAATATGCCCCGTTTTTTGAGAGAAGGCGATAAGATTACGTTGGCTACAAAAATTAGCAATTTGAGTGAGGAATTATTAGATGGGACAGCGCAACTTTTGCTCTTTGATGCTTTGACGATGAAGCCGATAGATGCCCTTTTTGCTAATCAAAATAATAGCAAATCTTTTACTTGTGGCAAAAAAGGTTCTACACAAGTGAGTTTTGATATTCAAGTTCCCTTTGGTATTCAGGCAGTTGTGTATCGAATTACAGCACAAAGCGGCAATTTTTCTGATGGAGAAGAAAATGCTTTGCCCGTTTTGACCAATCGCATGTTGGTTACAGAAACGCTGCCTTTGCCCATTCGAGGCGGAAAAAGCAAGGATTTTGTCTTTGAGAAATTGAAAAATAATCAGTCAAAAACCTTGACAAATCACAGCTTGACTTTGGAAATTACGAGCAATCCTGTTTGGTATGCTATTCAAGCCTTGCCTTATCTCATGGAATATCCTTACGAATGTGCAGAACAGACATTTAGTCGCTTGTATGCGAATGCTTTAGCCACGCAAATTGCGAACAGCAATCCAGAAATTAAGAAAGTTTTTGATACATGGAAAAACACACCTGCGGAGTTGAGTAATTTGGAGAAAAATCAAGAAGTGAAAAATATTTTGTTGGAAGAAACGCCATGGGTGCGTGATGCACAAGATGAGACACAGCGCAAAAAGAGGATAGGCATTTTATTTGATTTGGAACTTATGAACAGTCAATATCAAGTAACTTTGGAGAAATTGAAGGAAATGCAGTTGTCAGATGGTGGTTTTGCTTGGTTTAAAGGCGCAATAGCGTCGGATATTTATATCACACAGCATATTGTCGCAGGTTTTGGGAAATTAGACCATTTAAAAGTGGAAAAAGTACGAAATGATGCAACTTTATGGGCTATGTTGAAAGAAGCAATTGCCTTTTTAGATGAAAATTTAGCTAAAAGGTACGGCTATTTGGTAGAAAATAAAAACAACACCCAAGAATATCAGCGTTTTTCGCAGATTGATGCGCATTATTTTTATGCAAGAAGTTTCTTCAAAGACATTCCTATTTCAAATGAAAATAAGATAGCTTTTACTTTTTATGCAGAAAATATCGCCAAATTCTGGCTTTCGCAAAGCAATTATGAAAAAGGTTTGTGTGCTTTGGGCTTGCACCGTTTTGGAAATGACACTCTGCCAAAAATTATCTTAAAATCGCTAAAAGAATTTTCTTTGAACAAAGAAGAAATGGGCATGTATTGGGCAAATAATTCAGGTTATTACTGGTATCAAGCTCCTATCGAAACGCAGGCTTTGATGATTGAGGCGTTTGATGAAATCAATGAAGATAAAATTGCCGTTGATGACATGCGAACTTGGCTGCTGAAACAAAAGCAAACGCAAGATTGGAAAACCACAAAGGCAACCGTTGAAGCGATTTATGCTTTGCTATTAAGAGGTTCTAATGATTTAGAAACCATTCCTTTAGAAGTTACAGTAGGCGGAAAGAAAATCAATAATACGGCTGAGAACAGCGAAAAAGGCACAGGCTATTACAAGCAAACTTGGCAAGCCGCAGAAATAAAGCCCGAAATGGCAAATGTCAGTCTCACAAACCCAAATAAAAACGTGGCTTGGGGCGGAATGTATTGGCAATATTTTGAGGATTTGGATAAAATTACACCTTCCGAAACGCCTTTGAAACTCAATAAAGCCCTTTTTCTCCAAAAAACGACAGACAAAGGACTGATATTAGAGCCGATTAGCGAAAAAACGCCCTTGCAAGTAGGTGATTTGGTCAAAGTGCGAATCGAAATTCGGGTAGATAGGTCAATGGAATACATTCACCTCAAAGACATGCGAGCAGCAGGATTTGAGCCTGTGAATGTACTTTCGCAATACAAATGGCAAGATGGTTTGGGCTATTATGAAAGCACGAGAGATGCCGCTACTAACTTCTTTATCAGCTATTTACCAAAAGGAACTTACGTTTTTGAATATCCTTTGCGAGTCGCACAAAAAGGCGATATGAGCAATGGCATTACGCAAATTCAATGTATGTATGCACCCGAGTTTTCGGCACATAGCGAGGGGATAAGGGTGCAGGTGAAGTAGGGTTTTTGATTTTTGTTCACTAAGTATTCAAAGATTTTGGTATCATTCATATTTGTGCGAAAACGTGGCGGGTTGCAAAAAACTGCCACGTTTTTTACGTTAAAATTGTCTGAAAGACGTTCATTTTTACAGCTTTCACAAAATAAAAAACGAGTTTTGAATAATATTCACTAATTTTGGCAAATTATTCTGTAATTAATGGTTTTTAGCAGTATTATATTTCTTTTTTTCTTTCTCCCCCTATTTTTATGGGTCTATTTTCTCACACCTCAAAATTACCGAAACTTTGTCATTTTATTAGGGAGTTGTGTTTTTTATGCGTGGGAATCTCCGAGATTTATATTTGTTATTTTAGGAACT
>JAAFHL010000054.1:0-10613 GCA_013298365.1 Bacteroidota bacterium
CTGCCAAATTTTTGCCATATTTGGTAGCTTTGTGTACCTGACCAATCGAGGCAGCGTGTGCAGCTTGTAAGTCGAAACTATCATACAACACAAAAGGCGATTTGCCAAAATGTCTTTCAAAGGTTTTGACAACCAACGGTCCCGATAAGGCAGGAGCTTTGTATTGCGCCTCCGCAAATTTATTGGTATATTCTTTAGGCAAAAAACTTTGATCCATACTCAACATCTGTGCCGCCTTCAACGCACTGCCTTTGAGTTCGCTCAAAGCCTCATAAATATCATCTGCATTTGCTTGGTCAAGTTCGCTTTGCGTAGTTTCCGAGCCAACGAGTTTTTTGGCATAGTGCTTAATATAATTACCACCAACTTTCAAGCCTGTTTTCATAAACTTGCCTGCACGTTCTACTTTGGAAGAGGGAATTTCATTCATTTTTGCGTATGTTTTTGATGAGCTTATCTCACGTCAATAACGCTTGATAGGGGATTTTGTTTATTGACTTTTTTAATTAATTTTTCGCACAACTTCGGCGAGAAGTAGTGTTTAATTTCAACTAATTAATATAAGTTATTAATGGCGTTAAGTAGTGGTGATTCTCCAGAATCGCCAGTAATAAAGAATGGGCTATGTGTATTACGTAACCCAACAAAAGGCTTTTGGAGACCGATAAAACGATTTTTATCAGTTAGCAACTGCGATTCTGGAGAATCGCAGTACGGTAAAAATAATTACGGAACTTACATTGTAATGGTTCTAAGACATTTTTTGTAGTTTTCTCAATAAAGCAGGGTTTAAATCCTGCTTTATTGAGAAAAAGCATGATTTCAAGACATAACGTCAAACAACTATTATACTTTAAACGGGATAAATATTGCTTCATTTACAGCCCATGCCTTAAGTATGGGCTGTAAATGAAGCAATTGCATATTTAGTATGCGGAAAATTTATCCCGTTCTTCCCCCCCTTTACTTGTCTTTTGCCTGCCATTTTCAACTCACTCTCAAAGTTGCCGTTCTCCCCAACATAGGTGCGTAGATTTGGCTTGCGTCAAATACGGGCGAGAAAGGATTTCGGCTATTTTGAATAGGCGTTTTGGGACGATAGTTCAGTAAGTTATTGACCGCCAAAGAAATAACGATATTTTTTCGCACATTTTCGACTTGGCAATTGAGCAAGGCAAAAGGCGCACTGCGTTTGTAATCGGTTTCATTTAGGTCTCTGCCAAAATAGAACAGATGGGCATAGCCATTTGCATTTACTGAAAAATTGAGTTCTTTCAAGCCTTTGAACATATCAGGTTTGAAGTGATAGGTAGCGGAAAGGTGTATTCTGTGTTATGCAATAGGCGGTTCGGGAACATAAGCCCGATTCATGGTGGTCATAGCACGTTCCCAAAAGTAGGAAAAGTTGCCTTCTATCCGCTCATGTAATCTTTGATTGATTTTGAAACCTGCTGAAAAAGTGCGTGCTTTTCCCTGCAAATTGCCGATTAAGATACTGTCATTGTAGGTATAAAAATCTGTTACGATTTTCTTGTTATAATCTATCAAACCCATGAAAATATCTAATGAGGTATGATATTTAATGCGCTGACGATAGCCCCATACTACTTGTTTGCCGTTTTCAGGTTTTAGCGTTTCTACTAACCGCAAACTTCTTCCCGAAGCCTAACAGCCGTTTCATTAAGCAAGAAAGTAGTACTGTCGTTGCCTTTTTGCAATTTGTTATACCCTTTTTGGCGTGTAATCTGAAAATATTTTTTAATTTTGCATTACAAATTGAATTTAACAAAAAGGTAAGGAATGTGTATGAAATAATATCCTGCTTTTGATAAACGTTTACTGCGTAAACCCACACCCAAAAACACTGTATTTCAAATAATAAACTTATTCAGAAAATTCGATTTGTATTTAGGATAATTTTTCAACTCATAAAATCATGAAACTCACTATAACAGCCTATTCTACTGCCCTATTCTCAACCTGGTATTTTATCGAAGAGTTGGGGCTACTCTTAGACGCAGGAGATGGCATTACTTCTGCCTTGCTTCAAAAATCCCGAAAAATAGAACATGTTTTTATTTCTCATGCTGACAGAGACCATTTGACGGGACTTTTGCAATTAAATCAACTGAATGCAAGGGCGGGTTTTCCAAAAATCTTTTATCCATTTCATTGTGGCTCTTTTCCTGCGATAGAAGCCTTCTCTAAGCAATTTGACTCGCATGTAAAAGGAACTATTTGGACGGGAATAGCCGAAAATGCGCATATTCAAATCAAAGACAATATTTATGTGCAATCTATTAGAAATCACCATGTAAGGGCAGAATCGCATATTTTCAAGAGTTTTGGTTTTCAGGTATATGAGATAAAAAATAAGCTAAAATCAGAATACCTCAACTGCAATCAAGCAGAAATTAAAGCCCTCATGGCGGAAATAGGCAAAGAAAATATGACAGAAAAAATCCGAACAAATCTCTTGACTTATTCTGGAGACACGCCAATTGATGATGCCGAAAAGTGGAATAATACCGAAATCCTCATACATGAAGCTACTTTTCTGGCAAAAGAAGACCATGACAACACAAATTCGCAGCGAAATCCGCATAGCAATTTGGAAGAAGTATTAGCAATGGTTACACAACTCAATATTGGGACGTTGATTTTGGGGCATTTTTCTTCTCGGTATTCTCAAGAACAAATTGAAGGCAAAGTGAAAAGTTTGTGCAAAGAATTTGACATTAAAATACCTGTTTATTGTGTATTGCCAGGACAGTTGCATAGAAATATTTTAGGACAAATGCCTATCTATTCGCCTTAAAAAAATATAGACGATTTATCCAAGAACAAACGAGTCAAAATAAAATAATTCTAATAGTTAAACTATAATAAAATCATAAACACTGTGGTTACTAAGTTTGCTAAAGTATAGTTTTGCCCAAACCCTTCAAAAGCAACTGATAATCAACACTCTGCATATCAAAGATTCATTATTAGTGTCGTCTTGTCTCGGCACAGCTCACCAAACATTTGACTTAAACAGCAAGAATGACAGCAAAATTCGTAATACCATTTCTTTCACACTTTCAGGTATAAATATGAAGCGAAAATATTATTACATCGGGTTTATTTTCCGCCTTTGTCTTTTATGCAATACAGAACCCAAAACGCAAGTGGACGAGGGCACATTAAAGATTGTCATTGCAAATATTGATAAAACAGATATTCCGCCTTTGCAAATACTCAAATTAAGCATGCCCCCGCTTAGTACTATCTTCGTTGCTTTTAGGACAACTGATGCTTTTTATTTTATATGTGAAAGGTAATTTTTGAGCAAAATAGTCCATAACGAAAAGCTATTTTTGTAAGATAACTGAAAAGTTTTATATTTGTCCAAAAATAGCCGTAGTATGCGCAGAGAGAACTATTCCTTAAATACACAAACTTTTGAACGATTGATAACTGAAAATCGAATCTATGTTGATAAAACAGATTTGATTTATCAGCTTGTGAGACCGTCAGGTAGTTTTGTCTATTTTTTATCTCGCCCAAGAAGATTTGGAAAGTCTTTATTAATCAGCACATTAAAGAGTATTTTTGAAGGGAAAAAAGAGCTTTTCAAAAATTTATATATTTATGATAAAATAGATTGGCACTCATTCCCTATCATTCACCTTTCTTTTACAAAGATTGGCGAAACAAAAGGTGATTTAGAAAATGCCTTGTTAAAAACATTGAGTGAGATAGCAAAAGAACATAAAATTGAATTATCAGAAAAAGATGTGAGTTTGCAGTTTCAAGCCCTTATAAAGGCATTACATGACAAATATCAAAACAAAGTAGTTATTTTAATTGATGAGTATGACAAACCCATTACCCAAGGTTTGGAATTTGACGGAGTAGAATTAGCTATCAAAAACAGAGATTTGATAAAACATTTCTATACAGGCTTGAAAGATTTAGATGAGTATATACGCTTTATTTTTATTACAGGTATCTCTAAATTTACGAGAGTTTCTATTTTTTCGGAACTAAATCATGTAACAGATATTAGTTTAGATGAGCGATTTGGCAATTTATGTGGCTATACACAAGCAGAATTAGTGCATTATTTTCCGATTGGCATAGAAAATTTGGCGAAAAAAGAACAAATGACAATAGAAGCTTGCCTTGACAAAATCAAAATATGGTATAATGGTTTTTCATGGAATGGAAAAGACTTTGTGTATAATCCCTTCTCAACCTTGCGTTTGTTTGAAAGTTCTCAATTTTCTAACTATTGGTTTGAGTCGGGTACACCTACTTTTTTGATAAAACGATTAAGAGCAACAGAACAATTTGCATTGGAAAATCTACGTTTGAGCAGTGGCATTTTCAACTCTTTTGATTTGCGAAATTTAAGTCCTTTAACATTACTCATTCAAACGGGTTATTTGACCATAAAAGAAAAATTAGATGATGATTTTTATCAATTTGAATTCCCTAATCAAGAAGTCCGAAATTCTTTCAATGAAATGTTGTTAGGTGAATATCTGCATATAAATGGGAGTATTGCAGGGGCTACTATTTTTGCTATTCGAGATGCTTTTCGAGAAAATAATGTGCGCCAAGTTATAACTATTATTGAAACTTTATTTAAAGCTACTCCTTCTCATTTATTTTCGAGAAAAAATGCAAAAGGAGGCTACAACTCTGTGGGAGAAAATTTTTATCATGCTATTATTTATCTTATTTTCAACTTATTAGGCGTAAAAATGAATGTGGAAGTAAGCCTTAGAGAAGGACGATTAGATGCCATTGTTGAATGTAATAATCATATATATTTATTTGAATTCAAAAAAAATCTGTCGCCAACTATGGCAATTCAGCAAATGATAGATAAAGATTATGCAGGAAAATATACATTATCGGGCAAACAAATTCACTTAATCGGGGTAAGTTTTAGTCTCAGAAAAAAAGGAATAAATGATTGGGAGGAAAAAACACTATAAATGCGCCGTATATATTCTTCTATTACTAATCAATTAACACACTATAACATTTCTATTTTTATGCAAAAATATTTTATCCTTCTTTTATGTATATTTTCGCTCATTGCCTGCAAAGATAATGGGAAATTAGTCATTATTCCTGATAACAATCCGCCGCCTTATCGTGGCACACCTACCATTTTAATCGAAAGTTATGTCAATCGCACTTTCATTGACCTTGTGGGACGTGAGCCTACCGATGCAGAAATGGAGGCAGAAGTGGCGGTACTGAAAAGTGCAAATTTATCCACAGAAGCACGCAGAAACTTGGTAAATAAGTTGCAAACAAGCACACAAGTAATTGTTGGCGATTCTTCCTACAAAATTGCCTATTATAAACGACTTTATCAGCAGTTCAAAGCAAGGCTTTTAGAAGGAGCTTCGGCTGATGATATTAGCGAAATGAGAGGACCACTCGAATATCAATATTATTTGGATTCTGTGGCAGGCAACTGGGCTGCAGCTGCGATTTCAAAAGAAAAATTGGATAGATTAAATGATGTTGAAAAAAGTGAGTTTGATTTGAGGGAAGGGCGAATTGATGTCAGAGACGTTCATGCACGTATGTGCAACAATGATATTTATGACTTTATCAACATGAATTCTTTCAATTATATACGAGCAACTTTCAACGATTTATTTGGACGTTATCCCACACAAGCGGAGTTTGACCAGACATTTCCTGTGATAGAGTTTAATCAAGCGGGCAGTATTTTTGGGCAATCTTGCAGCAACAAAACGGAATATATTCAGATTCTGACTTATTCAAGAGAGTTTCATGAAGGTATGATTCGTTGGGCATATTTTAATTTGGTGCAAAGAGAGCCGAATGCCGCCGAAGTTGCTACGGCAATGCAAGATTTTTATGCAAGCCGCAACTTACGCAAAGTACAATCTGATATTATCGCCACAGATGAATATGCAGGTTTTGTGAAGTAACTATTGCTGTTTGCCTAATTAAGGCAAGTTTCGAATGGCGTTCAGTAGTGGCGATTCTCCAGAATCGCCGCTAACAAAGAAGGGGCTATGTGTGTTGTGTAATACAATAAAAGGCTTTTCGGTTAGATAAAAGAAGTTTTATGGCTTAGTAGCTGCGATTCTGGCGAATCGCAGCTACTACAACAACACAGCTTAAGTACCACATTTTTATCCCCTCCCCTACTCCGCCATAATCAAAATCAACTCTTTTCTCAATGTTTTAATTTCGTCTCCTAAAACAGAAGGCAAGTTTGTGCCATAATTAAAAGTAGCCGAAAAAATGGTATTATTGTGCGGCAAATAAGCCAAATTTGCGCTATATCCAATATCGCCACCGCCATGTCCATACGCTTTGATGCTATCAGGCAAGGTTGTCATAAACTCTCTGTGTATGCCGCCGATACTGGTTTGATAAGTAGCGTCATCGTCAGCACGCATACTATTCAATATCAAATCCAAATTTTGAGGGCTTGTAAGCGTTTTCTCTACCAACAAAGCATTCATAAACTTGTACAAATCTGTTACCGTAGCATAAACGCCTGTGTAGCCATTGGCACTGCCAGGATTGAGCTTGGAAATATTTTGAATTGCGCCGCCATTATTGTTAAAATCCAAATAGCCTTGCGCCAAAATATTGGTAGGAAAAGCCGCAGCATAATTGTAATAAATCGTATTATCCATGCCCAAAGGCGTTAAAATACGGGCTTTTAATACGTCTCCATGCGGCTGTTTTGTGATTTGTTCAATAATCATTCCTTCCAACAAGGTATTGGAATTGGAATAATTTACGGCTTCTCCTGGCGCATTTGTCGCAGGTTTTCCGCCAATGTAGCTCAAAATGTCGTCACTTGTCCACGATTTTGTAAAATCATTGATAACCGCCAAATTGTAGCCCAAATCTCTGGCAATGTCATACACGCCCGAGGTGTGATTGAGCAACATAGACACTTTGATGTCTTTGCCATTTGTAATTTTTGCAGCCACATCAGGAATATATTGGCTGATTGGAGCTTCTATATCCAATTTCCCTTCTTGTACCAACTGCCACATCACTGTCCCTATCATCATTTTGGTGATGCTGCCCAATTTACTAATATGGCAAGGCTGCATCGCAATATTGTTTTCCAAATCGGCAAAACCTGCGCTATTTATCCAAAAACCATTGTTATCATGAATCAAAATGCTCATGCCAGGAATGCCTTTTGCGACATATTTGTCCATAACGGCTTGTATTTTTGCCCCTTTTGGGTGGCTTGTATTTACCGTAAATTCCGTAGAAGGAATACAAGTTGCGGTAGATTGTATCAATTCTGTTTTGTTACAAGCACTTAATGTGAGTGTCAGTAATAAAATAATACTTATATTTTTCATGTTCTGTGAATTTATGAGTTATGAGTTAGAAACGAGGCGTTGATATTGCTACCTTAGTTCGGCAGGCTCACTACAAGTAGTGTTTCTTAGTGCCTTAGTGGTTGAAAAATGGAAAAACTGCTCCAATTTGCACACTACTATACGCCATCACAGGCACAGCCGCTCTCACAATAATGCCCTGCACTTGCAAACGATACGCCAAGGAAAAGCTAATCGGCTTGTTTGCTACTTTGAGGGGACTTTCATACATGAGATTTGAGCCTAATGAAATGATAAAATTGTTGCGCAAAGGTACAGCAACTTTCTCATATTTTGTCCCGTCCCATTCCAAACTTGTCATATCCGAAAAAGAAGCTACATAACCTGCACCAATCGCCAAAGGCGTAATCGCAAAATTTGCTACATGCCATTCATACTGAAATTCGCTATACAACTGAACAGCCGTCTGTAAATCTTTGTGATAAAATCCGCCCAAATGAAACGACTCCCTCAATTGATGTTTTTCATTTTTGTTTAACTGATAACTTGCCCCCAGGTTTACGCCCAAACGAAAAGGCTGAAAATTGGGCGCACCAATTTTGGCAGCATACTGCCCCAAATTTACAAAAGCTCGCCACCTCGAAGGCGTTTCATCTTGCGCTTTTGCCGAAAAAAATAATACCAACAAAGGTATTATTAAGCATGATTGAACACGTTTTGTCATAAATATGATTGATTTGTTTGAGATAAACCTCGCAAATTTACACAGATAATTGCAACTCTATGTTTTTATTTCTCGCAGATTCCCGTAATTCATGTAAGTTGCGTATTATTTTTGCAGTAAGTGTGATTTTCTAAGTCTTAGTCATTAAAACCATTCTACTCCTTATACTAAGGCACAGCAAAGTGAGTTTGGTGAGTGATGTAAAAAAATGTTATTATTTTTGTAAAAAAAGTGTAAATTTGTCAGTTTTTTTACTAAATATATTTAATTTTACAACTTCAGCCAATATAAAACTCATTTTATAGGTTGCAAAAAACATAAACCACAATTTATACACAGATATGAGCAAACATTTCTTTTCTCTCTTGCTGTTTTTGGGCGGACTCTGTTCGCTTTCGGCACAAATTCTTACCGTTACACCCGCTTTTCCTACGCAAAATGACAATGTTACCATTGTCTATGATGCCACGCAAGGCAATGGGGCTTTGGCAGGTTACACAGGCACTGTATATGCACATACAGGCGTAATTTCTGACTTAGGACCAGGGTGGCAGCATGTACAAGGCACTTGGGGAACAGCAGACCCAATTGTAGCGATGACAAGTTTGGGCAATGACAAGTATCAAATGTCCTTTAATATTACGACTTTTTATGGCGTTTTGGGAACAGAAACAGTTTCAGAATTAGCCTTCGTATTTCGTAATGCTACTGGCTCGATTGTAGGCAGAGATGCAGGCGGAACAGATATTTTTTATGATGTCTATTCAGGCAGTAGTTTGCAATTAAGCCTCAATTCCCCTGTAAATGGCGATATTTATAATATAAATGATATGGTAGGCATTACGGCAAATAGTTCTGCTGCTGCAAATATCAATTTATATGTAGATGGCGTTTTGGAGCAAACTTTTCCCAATACAACAACTGCTTCATTAAACTATCAAGTACTAACAGCAGGGCAGCATTGGATTAAAGTAACTGCGGGAGCATTAGCAGATTCTG
Source organism: Bacteroidota bacterium (assembly GCA_013298365.1). GTDB lineage: Bacteria > Bacteroidota > Bacteroidia > J057 > J057 > JAAFHL01. The sequence goes on from JAAFHL010000054.1 coordinate 9,079, forward strand.
TGTATATCATCGGGCAGGGTGCAGCACAAGTACAAAATACGCCTAATGGTACACAGTTCGGAATCAACTACTTAACGCCATCAAGTGTGCGTTTAGCATTAAATACGCCTGTTCCTGATAAGTCTTATGTTTATGCCATTGGCGATTTTAGCAATTGGTTGCCGCTTCCTGCTTTTGAAATGAAAAACTCCACAGATGGGAAAATTTGGTGGGTAGATATTCCCAATCTTACGCCTGGACAAGAATATGCCTATCAATTTTTGGTAAAAAACAACTCGGGTACACAAATTAAAATTGCTGACCCTTATTGCGAAAAAGTACTTGACCCTTGGAATGACCAATATATTTCTGCTACAATTTATCCAAATTTAAAGCCATACCCGTCAGGAGCAGCAGGTATTGTTTCTGTTTTTCAGACAAATGCGCCAACTTATAACTGGCAAGTTACCAATTTCCAAGCACCAAAACAGACAGATTTGGTGGTATATGAATTGTTAATCAGAGATTTTTCCAAAAGACATGCTTTTCAAGCGGTGATAGATACCTTGTTTTATCTCAAAAACTTAGGCGTAAATGCCATTGAATTAATGCCAGTGATGGAATTTGAAGGAAATAGCAGTTGGGGCTATAATAATAGTTTTATGTTTGCGGTAGATAAATATTATGGCACACGAGAAAAACTGAAAGAATTGGTGGATATTTGTCATCAAAATGGCATTGCTGTCATTTTTGACATTGTATTAAATCATCATTTTGGGCAAGCACCGATGACACAACTCTACTGGGACGCAACAAATAACAAGCCCGCAGCCAATAATCCTTGGTTTAATCCTGATGCAAAACACCCCTTCAATGTGGGCTATGACATGAACCATGATTCGCCCGAAACTCGTGCCTATATTGACAGAGTAGTCAAACATTGGATTGAAGAATATCATGGCGATGGCTTCCGTTTCGACTTGTCAAAAGGATTTACCCAAAACAATTCTGGCTCAAATGTAGGGCTTTGGGGGCAGTATGACGCAAGTCGTATATATAATATCAAACGTATGGGCGATGCCATTTGGAGTTATGCGCCCAATAGTTACCTTGTATTAGAACATTTTGCAGACAATTCAGAAGAAACCGTTTTGGCAAATCATGGCTTTATGTTGTGGGGAAATCACAATTATAATTATGGCGAAGCAACGATGGGCTATATTGCTAACTCTAATTTTAACTGGATTTCTTACAAAAATAGAAACTGGAATAATCCCAAAGTATTTGGCTATATGGAGAGCCATGATGAGGAACGTTTGATGTATAAAAACATCACTTATGGCAATGCAAGTGGTTCATACAATATCAAATCTCTCAATACGGCTCTTGACCGTATGGCAGAAGCCTATACTTTTTTTGCCACAGTACCTGGTCCCAAAATGACATGGATGTTTGGTGAATTAGGGTATGACATTTCTATCGAAGACCCTTGCAAATTGTGTGAGAAACCCGTTTTATGGAATTATTTTAATGTAGCAAAAAGAAATCAACTTTAT